>JBAXNZ010000224.1:0-1509 GCA_037133515.1 bacterium | reverse complement strand
TCCGTCGCCCTGCACCTCAAAGACCTCGGGGCAGGATTGCTCACACAAACCGCACCCCACACAGGTAGCAATATCCACACTCACCTTTGCCATAACTATCCTCCTGATTAACCCTGATACTCTTTTAGCCCTATCTCTCTAGAAGGTTCTCAAAAATCTCTTCGTGTTCTACCTCTTCAGAAAGAATATGAGTAACCAACTGGTAGGTAACATTATCCTTCCCCAGGGTTTTCTTGGCGATTTTATTATATACCTCAATCGCACTTGCTTCAGCCTCGGTGACGATACGGATAATGCGGTTGATGTCCGCGCTATTCTTCGGCGGCATCATATAGGGAGCATTGGCATACTTCTCCAATTCCATGGGATTAGCGATCGGCAGCCCGCCGAGTTTAATGATTAAATCTGCAACCTCTCCAGCGTGCTCTAATTCATCCTTGGCGAGCTTGTTAAGCATCTCCTGTATATCCTCGTAGGCCCTCCCCGATACTGCTTGAGCCATGTACCAGTAAAGATAAAACGCCAGCCATTCATCAGCATAAGCCTTATTCAACTCCTTGACCAGGTCCTTCAAACTTAATTCCACAATTGCCCTTGCCTGTTTACCCATAGCAACACACCTCCTTTATTGAATCTTGTCTTTGCGTTACGATCTATATTTAAATCAGGCCGCGAGGCCGTATTTTTTGATATTGGCGTCGGCAATAGCCTGGATTTTTTTCAGCTCTTCGGGGCTATTCAGGAGATGTTTAAACCTGGCCTGGACTTTAAGATACTCCTCTACCGGTTTGGGCTGGATTTTACGTACTGCTGTCAGCTGGCCGTTTTCGTATTCCACTAAAGGATATAAACCAGTCTCGACCGCAAGTTTTGCGACCTGATAAGTAAGTGACGGGTCGTGGCGCCAGCCTAAAGGGCATGGCACGTGGATCTGCATATACTTTGCCCCGCGGATAGCGAGTGCCTTTTTAACTTTTCTCTGGATATCCTGCGGGAAGCCTGCTGACGCCGTCGTTACATATGGTATGCCGTGGGCCACCGCAATTTCAGGCAAGGGCTTTTTGGGCCGGATATTGCCGGAAGATTTACTGCCGACCGGACTAGTGGTAGTGTTGCTGTCAAAAGGAGTAAGGCCACTGCGCTGTATCCCGGTATTCATGTAGGCCTCGTTATCATAACAGATCGAAAGGATATCGTGGTTCCTCTCCCACATTCCAGAGAGGGCCTGCAGCCCGATGTCAGCTGAACCGCCGTCACCTGCCTGGCATATTACATTAATGGTATCTTTCTTGCCTAAATAACGCAGCGCTGCCTCAATCCCGGATGCTACTGCGGCAGAATTTTCAAACAGCGAATGTATCCAGGGCACGCCCCAGCTGGACTCCGGATATTTAGTCGAAAAAACCTCAAGGCAGCCGGTATTATTTGCTATGATAGTATTAGCTCCGGCAGCATCAATCACTAAACGCGCTGCCAGGGACTGGCCGCAACCGGCACAAGCAGTATGGC
>JBAXNZ010000223.1:0-1518 GCA_037133515.1 bacterium | reverse complement strand
CCCGCGTCATGACAGGGAATATTGCAATGCACCAATACTCTAAAATCCTGCCGGCGCAATGCTTCCCGTATCATGCGGTATAAAATATGATTTTGAAAAACTCCGCCGGATAATACCGCGATATTAAGGCCAGTACTATTCCTTAACATTAGCAGTATTTTTTTAGTCGCCTCGGCTACAGTTAAATGAAAGCGGTAGGCAATTTTTTCCTTCGCTTCATTATGTTTTAAATCATTGATTACTTCTTTAAACAGCGGCAGCGGGTCTAAGATATACTGATCTGGCTCTTTAATAATCTTAAAGGCATAGGCTCTAGCTTGAGTATTAAAACGCGCAGCTAATCTTTCTAGCTCTATCGCTAATTCCGCTTCAAAACGCGCTTCTGGCTTCGTTAAAACTAGAGACGCTACAGCGTCGAATAGCCTCCCTATACTACTCGATAAGGGAGAGTTAAAACCGCTTAAATACATCTTTTGAAGTACCTGCCATTTCCCCTTATCTAATCTTTTTATTAATCCCAGATCTAAATCCCACAGCTTCTCGCCGTAGGCTAAAAATAACCACATTTTATATTCGCGCTCGATAATCTCTGGGATCCTCTCTGAAAATGGGTACTTATCAATAACTTTTTGATAGGCCCCAAAGGCGGCATAAGGGTTGTCATCGGCCTCCTCAACCAGCGCTAAATAATACTGGCTCTCAGCTGCTTCAAGGGACTTGGGATAGGCCTTTAAGAGTTTCCTAAATTCGCGCTTGGCGTCTTCATACTGCTTGGCGTCAAAGGCGCCTTTAGCCAGCTCAAACTGCTCTTTGGGAGTAGGCTTGACCGCGGTTTTGGGATTTGTCCATTTATGGCTCTTAGGGGTCCAGATCCAATAGGCATAGGCCGGCGACGCGCCTAAAAGAAAGCAAATTGTTAGAAATATTATACTTTTGCGTCTCATGATTAGTCTAAATTAACATAGCTGTCTGGCTTTGTCAATATATTATTGGAAGGCTTTAGGTCAGGCGTAAAGACGCACCCGGTATTTGCAACATCAGGGCATTAATCATCACCATCACCCAGATCAGGGCTTCATTGGCGCGGGCAAAGAGCGGAGCAAGTATAGGACAAGCTAGGCCTACAGCAATAAGGCTGGTACCCGAAAGGGTAATCAGCGAAGCTAAAGGGACAACCAGGATATTTGCCAGGACAGTTACAGGAGAAAAAATCTTAAAATAGTAGGCAATCAAGCCTGCAGTCCCCGCCCAGGCAGCCAGAGAGACCAGGAAGCCCTCCAGGATAAACCTTAACGGCTTGGCCTTTAAATGCCTCATTCCAACAAACTGTCTTAGCTTAGGATAAAGAAAAATAATGGAAATCACGCTGACAAATGATAATTGAAATCCCACATCAAAGAGCTGGCGCGGATTAAGGATGAGGATGAATAGCGCAGCTACGCAGATGGCATTTGAAATATCCGGCTCTCTTCTGATTAAAGAAGATACAATAAAAACCACCGCCATTACGGTTGCCCT
>JBAXNZ010000222.1:0-1522 GCA_037133515.1 bacterium | reverse complement strand
AGGGTGAACATACCGGTAGATAAAATTAACGGTTTCTTTTTTCGGGCGATATGTTTGAGCAAAGGGAAGTTGGTTATTTCCCCGGATGGGATTTTGAATGCAGGGACACCCAATCCGTCCAACAAGTCAACGCTTGATTTATCGAAGGGGGAGGATAGAAAGATTATCCCTTTCTTCCGGGCATGAAGGGACAGGGCAGCAAAATCCTTAGCGGTGAGCTCAAGTCCTTTGATCATCTCGAGCTGTGATTCTGCGGTACCTGTGGTCTCCTTCTGATACTGCGCTTTTTCTGCACTCTTACTAACCACCTCTTCTGCCTTAAAGGTCTGGAACTTCACAGCGTCAACCCCAGCTTCCCTGGCAAGATCTATCAGCTTTTTAGCCAAATTGATATCTCCGTTATGGTTGACTCCCGCCTCACCAATGATAAAACAGGACTCCCCTTCTCCTATGCATCTATCCGCTACTTTTAGTATTCTCATAGTCCTATTGATTTACCTTCTTCGATCAGCAGCTCAGCGAGTTTAAAATCAAGCAGTGTGTCAATATCCACCGATCTCTCAGGCGGCATTATGTATGCTCTGCAGTCTTTACCCAATATCCGGCCTTCTTTCATTATAATATCACGCCGTGTAATGTAAACCGCTCCGTTCAGTCTATACATGTTATAAATATCCTGCCGTCGTGTTGCACTCTTCAAGCCTTTTATTGCGGGCATGAGTTTATCTCTTTTCAGGGTATATATCCAATTAATAGGATGTTCTGCCTCACATACGGTTACTACCGAATCACAGCCTGTTTCCAGGAATTTCAGAATGGATCCATCAATATCCGTTACTGTTCTTAGTGGTGAAGTTGGCTGGAGAATTACAATGATGATCGGATAAAAACTCTCAGTTTCCTCTAAATGCTTGATAACATGTTGTAATACCGGAAGGGATGGAGTATCGTCCTGTGCCAGTTCAAATGGCCTTTTGATAACTGCAGCGCCATAAGCTTTGGAAACTTCAGCAACCTCATCGTCTTCAGTAGAGATAATCACCCGGCGCAGTAACTTGGATTTGCTGGCCTCTTTTATTGTGTAATATATCAATGGCTTGCCCTTTAAAAGCATAATATTCTTCCGCGGGATGCCTTTAGAGCCGCTACGGGCCGGGATGATAGCTAAGATATCAGGTTTCACTGTTGCCTCTTTCACTCATAAAATCCTCAGAGGCGCTTATTTTACCTTTCAAGTGAACATGAACATCGAGGTTACAAATTTTCCAATAAAGCCTCTCTGAATCTCTGCAATCCCTTATCGTCTCGAAAGTGATCATAATTTTTTAATAAACCGGGCTCTATTTCGTCTAGTGGATTGTAACCCTCGTCAAGTATTTTGCTCACAGCCAGAAATAAATTTCTCTTGCTATCAAAAGTAACTATATTTCTATATTGTTGCGCAAACGGGTGATGATCACTCCCTGTTGTATCATAGTATAATCCAACCTTTCCACATAACAAAGCTATAGTAGATGGACTG
>JBAXNZ010000221.1:0-1529 GCA_037133515.1 bacterium | reverse complement strand
CCTACCTCATAGGTATAAAGCCCGGCCTTAAAACGGTAAGGCCTAACTAATGCGCTCTCTACCCAGAATTCCTCCACCTCCGGAAGTAATTCATCGTTACGGTACTTTTCAATAACGCCCCCTGAAGTCATCAGGGTATTATGTACGAATAGGGGCGCGCTATAATCATACGGACCGTTTCTCTCCAATTTTACAAAGAACGATGTATCGCTATCCTTAAACTCAGTTTTAAGACCCAGGCTATAGTCCAGGCCGAAATAGGTTGAAGTATCGTCGGTATTTGCGCTATCTAAGTCCACTACATTCTTAAAGGTAACTACATCCTGCCTGAGATAGCTATTCAGAGAAAAGGCAAAACTCTCTGTTTCAACCAAGGTCCAGCTGTAACATGGGGTGCCCAGAAAAAACACCCACAAGCAAACCAGCCCTAAAATTTTTAAATAGCCCTTAGGCATATTCCTGTTATTAAGCAGGCCTGGCAGATAACCTCTGTTGCAAGAATTGCCTGAACTCTGCCGGAAACTCTATCTTTGCCGTTCCTGCAGAGCACTTATCAATGCTATCCACTATTTTATCGATCTTTTCATAAGGTATACTTATCAGCAATTTATCCTTCTCTACATTACATATTTTTCTTGCGGTGTAATCATAGAATGACAAGTTTACCTCTCCGGTAATCAGGGGATAAATTATACTCATCCTACAGGTAGGCCCGCCGATCTTTATCTTAGGCATTGCTCCGTCGATAAAAGTAATAAGCGTCAAAAGCCGACAGGAGGCCTCGGCATTTACTATAAAGATTACAAGCCCCGGTTCAATTGCCGCTTTTTCTAAAGGAGCTAAGATAAAATAATTGTCGCTGTTATCCGGAGTTGGATCCATCTGTGTCATAAGCTTATCCAGGGCTGCATAGGAACAAAAGAGCTTCTCTCCCTCTACCACAAACTTTTTCACCATCTCGGTAATTTTAGGATCCTTTATCTTATGAAAACCTAAGTGCCAGCTTGCGCCAAAACAGGCGTTACTGCGCTTATCTATCTCTACGGTCTGTCCTTTACCTGCATCCAAAATCGCCCTACAGATACGCAACTTCTTATCTAAAGGAAGAGACGCCGCCCCTTTTACACAACTAACTGCCACAGGGCTATATTCTAATCCCAACAATTCCTTCAGGACTATCGAATGTCTCTGCCATTCCTTTTCTGCCGTCATTAGTCCCCTTCCTTAAATAAATCCGTGCTTAAATACTTTTCTGCGCTATCAGGTAAGATTACTACAATAGTCTTACCCTTATTCTCCTGTCGCTTAGCAACTTCAAGCGCCGCAAAGAGTGCAGCTCCGGAGGATATCCCGGCCAATATACCTTCTTCTCTGGCAAGCCTGCGAGAAACACCAAATGCATCCTGATTTGAAACTTTTATAATCTCATCTATAATCTTAGTATTAAGGATTTGCGGGATGAAGCCTGCCCCTATCCCCTGGATCTTATGCGGCCCTGCGCTCTCACCCGACAAAACAGCAGAATCAAC
>JBAXNZ010000220.1:0-1544 GCA_037133515.1 bacterium | reverse complement strand
ATCTGTACGTACGCCGTCAATTAAGTCATTCATGCGGTTGAAAACTCTAAGCAATGTAGATTTACCGCATCCCGCAGGATCGATAACTGCGGTAATCTTCTTCTCTCTAAAAGCCGTGTTCACGTCTTTTAAGGCTTGGAAACTGCCATACCAGAGATTTAATTTATTAACTTGTACCTTAAACATTATCCGAATTTCCCCTGAATATAACCCTCGGTGCGCTGGTCAGAAGGCGAGGTAAAAATCTTAGTGGTCTGGTCTAATTCAATCAGTTCTCCGCTTAAGAAAAATGCTGTCCTGTCCCCCACGCGTGCCGCTTGCTTAACGTTGTTCGTCACCAGTATAATGGTATAATGCTGCTTTAGTTTCAACATCGCCTCTTCTACTTTGGCAGTGGAGATGGGGTCAAGGCCAGAACAGGGTTCGTCAAATAAGATTACCTCCGGCTCAACTGCCAAAGTCCTAGCAATGCAAAGACGCTGCTGCTGGCCACCGGATAACTTATAAGCTGACTCGCTAAGCCTATCCCCTACCTCTTCCCAGATATAAGCCTGCCTTAAGGCTTCCTCTACTATGCCTACTAGTTTCTTTTTATCTTTAATACCGTGCATACGCGCTCCGTAAGCCACATTATCAAATATAGACAGAGGCAGAGGTAAAGGCAAGGCAAACACCATACCTATCCTCTTGCGCAACAATTCTGCTTCTATTTCATTAATATCCTGACGATCTAATTCTATGCTGCCGGTCATTCTAAAAGTCGGCTGTAAGTTATTAAGACGGTTTAGCATCCGAAGAAAGGTGGTCTTTCCGCTGTTGGATGGCCCAATCACGCTTAAAATCTCATTCTTCTGTATCTGCATATTAACCGTGCGCAGGGCTTGACTGGCCCCAAACCAGATACTAAGGTCTTTGATATCGAATTTTATACTGTTTTTTAAATCTACCATTTTTTCTTTTTCCGGAACTGATAACGTACGATTATCGCTACCAGATTCATAAACAAAACTAAAGTTAACAAAACCAAGGCTGTGCCATACCTGATCTTCTCATCTACATTGGGAACTTGGGTCGAGATAACGTAAAGATGGTAGGGCAGCGCCATAGCCTGGTCAAAGATGGAACGCGGCAATTGTGGCAGGTAAAATGCTGCCACGGTAAAAAGGATAGGCGCAGTTTCACCGGCAGCCCGGCCTAATCCTAAAATGGTTCCGGTTAATATCCCCGCAATGGCATTGGGTAAAACAATGTGCCGGATAGTCTGCCATTTACTTGCGCCTAAAGAAAGACTCACTTCGCGAAAGGAATCAGGCACGCTTTCCAGGGCCTCACGTGAGGCAGTAATAATTAAAGGCAATATCATAATCCCCAGAGTCAGCGAGCCGGAAAGTATGGAAGCCCCAAATTTGAAAAAGACCACAAATAACGCCAGGCCAAAGAGGCCGTAAACTACTGAAGGCACCCCTGCCAGATTCACGATAGCCAGCTTAATCAGACGGGTAAGAAAATTATCGCGAGAATATTCGCTTAAGTATATTGCCGCC
>JBAXNZ010000219.1:0-1553 GCA_037133515.1 bacterium | reverse complement strand
ACGTTGATATATCTCCCACCAGGTGGGGGAAGCTTACTACCACCTTTCAGATGTTAGCGGTCCTGGTGGTGCTGGTACAGTTTAAGTTTTCCTATTTTTTCTGGTGGACAGCCGTATTCTTTACCGTTATCTCAGGCGCGGACTATATCAAGCGGGGGTTTAAGACTCTTTATGCTCTGGATAATCACAGGCTCAATAATTAGTTATCTCATAGGCTCTATTCCTAATGCCTATATCTTCGGCCGGCTTCTTAAAGGCATAGATATACGCAAAGAAGGCTCCGGCAATGTCGGCGCAACTAATGCGCTGCGCGTATTAGGAAAAGGCCCTGGGATTGCAGTATTGGCCTTAGATATACTGAAAGGATTCCTGGCCGTATTTGTCTTGGGCAATCTCTTAGCCGTTAAACTTAGCAATATTTCAACAGAGGCCAGAAGTATTATTTTAGGGTTAAGCTGTATCTCGGGCCACAACTGGACTATCTTTTTGGGATTTAAAGGAGGCAAGGGGATTGCTACTACCCTGGGAGTCTTAATAGGCTTGGCCCTGCAGATACCTGGGTTAAAATTAATCTTATTAATGGTAGTTATTACCTGGCTAATCGTATTTATAGCCGTAAGGATTGTTTCTCTAGCCTCAGTAATTGCCGCAATAGCCCTGCCTATTTATGTGTTTTTATTCAAAGAATCAAGTATTCTAGTAGCTTTAAGCATTCTCCTTGCTTTATTCATAGTTCTGCGCCATAAATCTAACCTGCAAAGGCTCCTAAAGGGCCGGGAACCCCGCCTTAATTTTAAAAGACACCAGCAATAACTGATTGCCTGCAGTTTGAAACCGCTTTCTTTTTTAGCTGTTATCACCTTGAAACTACTTGACTTTAGGTGGTATACTTAAAATGGAATAAGAGTCAATATTTTTTTGTGCTCTTTGTAAATACTTTATAAAAGTATTGAAAGGTCTCCCCAGGAAGCAATATTAGATAATCCCCCAATCTCAGCCAAAAGGCTGGGTAACAGCCACGAGAAGGTTAGGGATAGCCGGGCTTGCCTAAAATACAGGAGGAATAAATTTAAAAGCAACCCGGCTGATTAGATAAGGAAAATTAAGATGAGAGACTTACTCTTTAAAAATCTTACTTCGAATGATAAGAAGCGCCGGATTATCGCTACTTCTGAAGTTACCCAGAAGCAGGGAGTGCGCAGCACGATCCACCGGCATTTCGTCTCTATTGTAAAAGAGGTTAAAGATAAACAACTGGAAAAACCGGCATCATATATATATGTACTTAGGGAACGCAATACTAAAGAGCAAAGAGAAAGGTTCTTCTGTAGAATTAAGGGTAGCATGTATATGGTTAATAACGGCAAGCTGTTCTTGATCCTGTTTATGCATTCTTTGAAAATAAGCCTGGTTGCTACGGCGGTTAAAAGCGTATCTTAAAGAGGCGGATATGGAAGACCGTAGGATGTTCACTCGTATCAGTATGAATATGCACCTGAAGTTCCTGGACCTGAATAGGGGAAGGGAAGGAGAGGCAGATACTGTGGATATTT
>JBAXNZ010000218.1:0-1557 GCA_037133515.1 bacterium | reverse complement strand
TTATGATGAGCTCAATGGCCAGTTTTATCCCAAGGATAGCGATGAGCTTTTGGTAGCTTTAAGCCGCCCTATTAATAGGGAAAAGAGAAGCTCTGCTGCGCATATATTCCGTCTAGTTAGAACTGAAAATGTGCCTGCAAGGCAAAAAGATGCTGAAATTCAGAAAAAAGCATTGCTCAGCATTGGCCCGCCACCCGTAAAAGAGCTCGTAGAAGTAAAAGTAATCAGCCTGCTGACGGATACGGATCTCCCGAAATCTGTTTTTGTTGAAGAGGGTTTTGTTGTGGCGCAAAATGAGCTGGCTATTGTCCACCTTAATTCTAAAGAGAAAAATTATTTTCGTTTTATTACTAATAAGGTTGCCACCTGTACTGCCTTTGTTATCCGGGGCGTGGATGCAGATGGCGGCGTTGTTCTGGCCTTGGCCCATGTTAAGCAAGTATTTATAAAGCAGAGGTCTACAGAAAAAGATCTTGTTGAACCGTACCGCAGATTTAATCAGCTGCTTGATAATTTTAAGCTGGAAGGCGTCACCCAGATAGAGGCTTTTATCTGTTATGATCCGGGCTCTTTCGCCAAGACTATTATTCCTGCCAGAGATGTAATTATCGCTAGCCATCCTTATCTTGAGAAGCTGACGATTATACAGAGGCCGGATCCCTTCTATAGCGCTAAGGTGACTGTAGCTGCTGACAGCGTAATGCTCGAGCTGCTTGACATTAGGACAAATAAATCTCAGAGCCCTGTTTTTTATTTACAAAAAGAAAAGGCTTTCCAGAAAACCAGGCCTTCCTGTGTTATTGGCGCTTTGGCGGTCGCTGCAGCCTGGGCAGGTATTGGCGCGGCATTAGGCTTAGCTGTTGGTTTTGGCTGGGCGATACCTTTATTTCTCGTTGCTGGCTGGAACTTAATCAAGGCCATGGATATTATCCAGGCTTTTTTAGGGGCTCCTAAAGGATTCCGCGCTCCTTGGATTACCACTGCCATCGCCTCTAACGAAGATGGAGTTATAGATTACCATGAAGCAGTAGCTAACCTTAAGGTTTATAACCCTTTATCCCATGAGAAGCTTCACGACAAATTATCCGGATTACCTGTTTTTTTACAGGAGTTCATTATCCACACCATAGATTTCATCGGCTATGCCGGAGATAAAAAGCATAATGTGGCTATTTTTGATTTATCCATTTTCTTTAGCGAGGATACATTAGCCAGCTCTCGTAAGAAAGACCTTGCGGGCTTTGCCTGGGCCTTGAAAATCATCGCTAAGATGGGCGAAGAAAAGTTTAGCCAATTAGCCGGCCTTTTGGGCAAGGAAATATTATCCGGCGCCTTAAAGAAAGATCCCTCGGATTTTGCCTGGGCCTTAAATATTATTTTTAAGAAGGGGATAGAAAAGTTTAAGCTGCTGGTGCTAAAGATAAAAGAAAAATACCCTTTTCTTTTAAATCTTGAAGAGGGGGCAGAGGAGAAACACTTGGAAAGCGCAAAGGCGTTTTTAAGAGAAAAATTAACTATGCCAGAGATTTTAGCCTGTCCGGACAGAGGGATAAAACT
>JBAXNZ010000217.1:0-1573 GCA_037133515.1 bacterium | reverse complement strand
TATATTTGGTAAGATGCAGGGTGGGGATATAGAGCTGCCCGGACAAAAGAGAAAGCAGTTCTTCTTCGCTAATAAGTTTGTTTGATATAAGTATTTTGCGCAAAGGAACATTTTTTTCCTGCTGCGCGGCAATAGCTCCATCAAGCTGCTCTTTGGTAAGCCGCTTGCTCTTTATTAATATCTCAATAAGTTCTTCTTTTAATGAGCGCATATCCTTTATTCGTCTGCGGCAGTAACCCTTACGATTTCCTCCAGGCTCGTCACGCCGGACCAGGCGAGCGCGAGGCCGTTTTCCCTTAGCGTGCGCATGCCGTCCTGGCGCGCCTTTTGTTTTATCACGTGCTCCTGAACAGAAGTAACTATCAGCTCCCGTATCGCCGGGGTTATGCTTAAAACCTCGATAATACCGGCCCTGCCGCTATAGCCTGAATCGAAACATTGCCTGCAGCCTTTACCCCGGAAAAAAATAAGGGATTTTTCCTTGTCCATATTCAGCTTTAATCTCTTGGCAATTTCGGGCTTGAGCCGGTATTCCTCTTTACAATGAGGGCAGATCTTGCGCACCAGACGCTGCGCCACCACAGAGACCAATGACGCCGAAATGAGATAAGGTTGCGCCCCCATATTCAAAAGGCGGGCCACTGCGCCCGCGGTAGTAGTAGTATGCAGAGTCGAAAGCACCAGGTGCCCGGTCAGCGCTGCCTTAATGGCGATATCAACCGTATCCAAATCCCGGATTTCTCCTACCATAATCACATTAGGATCCTGCCTTAATATAGAACGCAACGCCGACGCGAAACTAAGACCTATCTGCGAATTTACGGTTATCTGATTAATGCCTTCCAATTGATACTCTACGGGGTCTTCGACGGTAACAATGTTCTTGCGAGGAGAATCTACAAACTTCAATATCGAATATAAAGTCGTGGTCTTGCCCGAGCCTGTTGGCCCGCAGACAAGTATCATGCCGTGCGGATAAAGCGAAGCCTTTTCAAGAAGCGAAATACTTTTAGAATCAAACCCCAGCTTTTCTATATCCAGCATGGCCTGATTTTTATCAAGAATGCGTATCGCGACCTTTTCTCCCCAGCTTGAAGGAAGAACAGAAATACGAAAATCAACTTCCCTGCCTGCAACCGCGGCCTTGAGACGCCCTTCCTGCGGAAGCCTGTGCTCGGCGATATTCAGGTCTGACATAACCTTGATCCTGGAGACTATCAAAGGATGCATGGATTTCGCAGGGGCGTTTTGTTCCAATAAGACACCGTCGATACGAAACCTCAGGCGTAAAGTATCTTTCTGCGGTTCGATGAGTATATCCGACGCCTTCTTCTTAACGCCGCTTTCAAGGATGGCATCAGTCACCTTAATCACCGGCGCCTCCCTGCTGGAACGGCTTAATTCTTCGATACTGGGCAATGCCCCATCTTCCTCTTTAATCAACTCAATTGAAGTATCAGATATCTCCTTTAATATCTCATCCACAAAAGTGGTGGTGACGTCGGGATATATCTGTCCGATAGCCTCCTGTATTTCTTTATCCTCTGAAATAATAGAATTTATCTGAAAACCG
>JBAXNZ010000216.1:0-1589 GCA_037133515.1 bacterium | reverse complement strand
AGGAGAAAAAGATCAGGCAGGTCTTGGATAGGCATAAATTAAAGCCGGCCTTTATTATAAATACGCACGCACACTTTGACCATATTGGCTGCGATGACAAATTCGGGGTACCGGTATACATACACGAAGATGACCTTGCCTTACTTAAGGACCCGCAACTTAATTTATCTAACTGGCTGGATTCCTCTTATGCTAGTAAGGCTCAGATAAAAACACTGCAAGATCATGAAAAGATAGAATTAGGAATGATGCAATTGGAGGTAATCCATACCCCGGGCCATACGCCAGGGGGGATCTGCCTTTCACTTATTAGGCCGGTTAATAAGATTTTATTTAGCGGGGATACCCTTTTCTGTCTCGGGGTAGGAAGAACTGATTTCCCCATGGCAGACGAAGGCCTGCTTATAAAGTCCATAAAAGATAGGCTTTTTGTTTTGAGCGATGATACCGTAGTCTATCCCGGCCATGGGCCATCCACTACTATCGCAGAAGAAAAGAAAAATAACCCCTTTCTAACTTAAAATGAAAGAGCTAATCGACACATTTTTGAGTTATCTTTCAGTTGAGCGCGGCCTATCGCGCAATACCATTATTTCTTACAAGGAAGACCTAACCCACTATATGGGCTTTCTTGCTAGCCTGCGTATAGACGCGCTCTCAAAGACAACCAAGAATGAGATTATTAATTTTATGCTCAATCAAAAGAATAAAGGTATATCCGCCAATTCTGTTGCCAGAAGGCTGGCAGCAATAAAGATGTTCTATAGATTTTTAGCCAGGGAGAGGATACTTAAGACCGACCCCACCAGCCTAATAGATTCCCCAAAGTTATGGAAGAAGATTCCAGAGACGCTTTCTTTAAATGAAGTCGAGGCGCTCCTCGCTCAGCCTAATATAAAAGACCAGCAGGGGATAAGGGATAGGGCAATACTGGAGACATTCTATGCCACTGGGATGCGCGTCTCTGAAGTGGTAAATCTTAAGACCGATAACGTAAATCTAGAAATAGGTTTTTTGCGTTGCGTTGGAAAGGGAAACAAAGAGCGAGTCATACCTCTGGGCAGGAAAGCGATTAATAGCCTTAAGAGGTACTTAGAGGCTGGCCGTAAACACATGCTTAAGGGTAAGCAGAGCGAATTTATTTTTTTGAACCGCTCTGGAAAAAAGATATCCCGGCAGTCGTTGTGGAAGTTAATTAAAAGATACGCCAAAGAGGCCAAGATCAAGAAGCCGATGGGGCCGCATATATTGAGGCATTCCTTTGCCACTCATTTATTGGAGAGGGGCGCTGATTTGCGCTCGGTACAGGAGATGCTGGGGCATGCCAATATCTCTACCACTCAGATTTATACCCATATCAGTAAAGACAGGCTTAAAGCCATACACCGCATGTTTCATCCGCGGCCGTAAATAATGAAAAATTACTTAAATAAACTGTCAGCAGAACTTCTGGATTTAATAGCCAAGGCCTCTGATATTGCCGATAAGAGTAATATGCCGGCGTATCTGGTTGGGGGCTTTGTGCGCGAACTGATGCTGGGGAAAAAAAATCTGGCCCTGGATATTGTTGTTCAAGGTGATGGCATAAG
>JBAXNZ010000215.1:0-1590 GCA_037133515.1 bacterium | reverse complement strand
CTGATCAGATAAAAACCGTTATAGGTGGCGGCTATAACGGCTATCAGGTATATTATTAGCGCGTCATTGTTGTACCATGATGCGATAAGTCCGGACGGCTCTTTTAAGGGCTGTATTTTTATTAGATCAGTCAGAAAGACCGCTGATATAATTAGGATATGCAGGAATTGATCAAGCAGATAGATCCAGAAGCTGTATCTTATTTTTCCATAGCCTAATTTCATGGAGTCCTGGATTAGGTGTGTTAGGCCTACAAAGAGGATAAATAACCAGAGCCGGGGTAGATTAAGATAGGGCCAACAGAGGAGTATTAATGAGGCTATGATTAGAAGGGCGTGAGGGATTATACCCTTAAGGCCTTTGTTTTTAAACCTGTAGATAAGGTTAAACTGCAGGGGGTAATCGCCTATAAAATGGGCTAATAGTAAGCGGATAAAGATAAACATCGTAATACTTATTTTAGCTTAACCTGCGTTAAATTCAAGTATTTTTCTGGTGTTAAAAACTCTGCTTGCAATAAGAGCGCTAACTTATACAATATATATAGATAAAAACACTATAATGAAAGGCTAAAGTTCATTGATTATGTTTGATTTATCCAAAAAAAGATACAGATTTAGAGTTGTCATTCCGGCCTATCCTGCCTTTAACATCTATTCAAGCCTTGCGGATAAAACTACAGCCCTGGGGCCGGTATGCATAGCTAGTGTGGTAAATGAAATGGAAGGATGGGATGTCGAGGTTATTGATGAGAATAACCTCCGCCTATACGGTCCCAAAAGTGATTTGGGTGGAGCTGACCATGACTTCTTACAACAGACCAGACCCGCAGATGTTGTGGGATTGTACGGTGGGTTAACAAGCACCATACCCAGGCTCTATGAGATAGCCAGTTTTTATAAAGAAAAAGGTATTATCACTATAGCCGGAGGGCAGCATTTTTCCGGGGACAATATTGCTGAGGCATTGCAATCCTCGGTTGACTATGTGGTGATTGGTGAGGGCGAAGAAACTATTAAAGAACTTCTGGAGGCCTTTAGAGGTAAAAGAGATGTAACTCATGTGAGGGGAATAGCTTTTTTAAAAGATGGCCAGGTTTTTCTTACTCCCCAAAGGGCACCTATGAATGATTTTGACAGGTTACCCTTGCCGAATTTATCCTTAGTGCGTTATGCCAAGATTGAAATTTATCCCGTAGGAAGGATACGGGGTTGCGGTATGGATTGTGAGTTTTGCACGGTTAAGGGAAAACCGAGGGCCGCCTCTGCCGAACGGCTGCTTGAATCCATCCGTTTTCTTGTAGAAACCAATAGTGCCAGGCATTTCTTTATTGTTGATGATCTTTTTGGGCAGCAGCGCGAGGAAACCATAAGGTTCTGCAATATGCTCAAGGATTATCAGGTAAGTATAAATAGAAGGCTGAATTTAACTGCTCAGATAAGACTGGATAAGGCTAAAGATCTCGAGTTGCTTTCTGCTATGCGCCAGGCCGGTATTAACACAATAGCTATAGGTTTTGAGTCACCTATTGAAGAGGAATTAGTAGCTATGAAGAAGCAGATCAGGCCGCAGGATATGGTAGGGCTTGCC
>JBAXNZ010000214.1:0-1618 GCA_037133515.1 bacterium | reverse complement strand
ACTGAATAATCTAAGGGGAGGATACTATAATCCTGTCACGATCAATAATTACCATAAATTAAAACAAATCCTGGATAAAAGAGGGATAAAATTAATCTGCGTGCAATATCCTGTGCGCAGCATACAACCATTAAAGAAGATATTCAAAGATGATGAAAATATAATCTTTGTGGATAACGAGAAGATATTCAAGGATGCTATAAGAAAAGAAGGTTATAACGCGTATTTTGTGGATAAGTTCGGCGGTGACTTTGGCCATTGCACGCAAAAAGGCAACAGGCTTTTAGCCGGGAATATCGCCGACGCTATATTAAAAGAGATCTTCGGTAGGTAGGTTATTAAAAGCTATGGATAAAAGCAGCCAAAAGCCAAGAAAAGTATCCATCCTCCACAGGATTATCATCATACTTTGCGGATTGCTGCTGGCTGCCTTGGCCCTTGAAATAGGCTTACGTGTCAGCGGTTTTATAAGGTTATCCCTGCAAGAGTATAAGAACCTGCGATCCGTCAGAGAAAAAGGCAGCTGCCGCATCATGTGCCTGGGAGAGTCTACCACCCAGAACCAATACCCGCCTTACTTAGAAGAAACCCTGAACGAGCGTAATATCGGGATAAAATTCAGCGTGATTGATAAAGGCCTGGCAACTACCACGACTATGGCAATACTGCTGCAATTAGAAGCTAACCTTGACAAATACCAGCCGGATATAGTAGTGGCAATGATGGGCTGTAATGATGACAGTATAATGTATTACCAGGATATACCCGGCTCTGGTTCCTGGCTATTCAGGCATTGCCGGGCCTACAGGTTTGTTCGTCTCATATACATGCACATCTTAAAGAAGTTGAAGAAAGAAAGTATCTACAAAGTAAAGAGTTCTTATCCAAATCAGCAGGGTAAGCCCATTAGGATCGAAGGGCCTTCCAAGAAGGCCGTCAGGCTTAATCCTAAGAGAGATTCAGTGTATTTAGTTTTAGGCCGGCTTTATAAGAACCAAGGTAGATATCCCGAGGCAGAGCAGGCACTTAAACAGGCTATAGGATTTAATCCTCAGGATGATTGCGCGTATACAGAGTTAAGCAGGCTTTATAGAGACCAAGGGAGAAACATTGAGGCAGAGCAGACATTCAAAAAGGCCATAGAGCTTAATCACCAGAATGATTTTGCGCATATAGAATTAGGTAGATTTTATAGAGACCAAGGGAGAAACATTGAGGCAGAGCAGGCATTCAAAAAGGCCATAGAGCTTGATACTCAGAATTACTATGCGTATATAATATTGGCTTGTATTTATAAAGATCAGAAGAGATATGTCGAATCAGGGCGGGTATTCAAGCAAGCCGTAGAGCTTAACCCTGAGAATGCGCTCGCGTATGGAGGATTAGCTGCAATATACAGGGAAATGGGTAAGGATGAACTTTCCAGTGAATACGCAGCTAAGGCAGATCAACTAAGAGATAAGCTTAATAATGCTACGATAAACAATTACCGTAAGCTAAAAAAAGTTCTAGATAAAAAGGGAATAAATTTGATTTGTGTGCAGTATCCTATGCTTAGTGTTCAGCCGCTAAAGAAGATATTCCAGGAAGATGAAAATATAGTCTTTGTGGATAACGA
>JBAXNZ010000213.1:0-1638 GCA_037133515.1 bacterium | reverse complement strand
CTTCATCTCAGGCCCCAAAATAATATCTACGCCGGGGAAACGATTAAAAGGAAAAACCGACTCTTTGACTGCTACGTGTTTGGGTATAACCTCTTTGGTAAACCCCAAATCTTTTAGTTTTGCGCCCAACATAATCTTAGTTGCTAGCTTGGCCAAAGGAACTCCTATAACCTTGGAAACAAAAGGTATTGTCCTTGAGGCCCGCGGATTAACCTCTAACACATAGACCCTATCCTCCTTAACTGCATATTGCACGTTCATTAGGCCTACGGTATGCAGTTCTTTTGCCATTTTGCAAGTAGCCTCTCTAATTTTATTTAGTATATCTTGGGATAAAGTATAGGTGGGCAGCGCCATAGCCGAGTCTCCGGAATGAATCCCTGCTTCTTCGATATGCTCCATAATCCCGCCAATAACAAAGTTCTCACCATCTCCGATCATATCCACATCTACCTCAATAGCATCCTCTAAAAATTTATCAATGAGCACCGGGTGCTCTCCGGATACCTCTGCTGCTTCTTTGATAAAACGCTCTAGGGTCGATTCATCATAAACAATCTCCATTGCCCGGCCGCCTAAGACATAGGAAGGCCGCACCAGCACCGGATAGCCGATCTTTCTGCCTACCTCTTTAGCCTCCTGGAAGGTAAAAGCCGTGCCGTTTTCCGGCTGCAAGAGGTCAAGTTTATGCAACATCTGCTTAAAGCGCTTACGGTCCTCGGCAATATCGATACTATCTGCGCTAGTCCCCAACAAATTCACCCCGACATTCATTAAGGGAATTGCCAGATTAATAGGTGTCTGGCCCCCGAACTGCACAATCACGCCTATAGGCTTCTCTAAATCAATTACATTGAGAATATCTTCCAGGGTTAACGGCTCAAAATATAATCTATCCGAAGTATCATAATCAGTGGAGACGGTCTCGGGGTTACAATTAATCATAACGCTATCGATACCTTCTTCCCGTAGAGCATAAGCGGCATGACAACAGCAATAATCGAATTCAATACCCTGGCCAATCCGGTTTGGGCCACCGCCTAAAATAACTACCTTCTTGTTCTTGCTGGGCCGGGCCTCTTCTTGCGTCTCGTAAGTAGAATAAAAATAAGGCTGTTTAGCGTGGAATTCTCCGGCGCAGGTATCCACTAATTTATATACTGCTTTAATATTTTGTTTTTTACGAAATTCGCGAACTTTATCTTACTTAGAATTCAATAAATATGCCAACTGACGATCGGAAAAACCGTCTTTCTTTGCCTCTTGCAATAAATCCAGAGGGGCCTTTATCTCTTTCTCGGTATCGTTGTTCCTGAACTTTTTTATCCTGTCTTCCATCTCCACTAATTGTTTCATCTCGTCAAGAAACCAGCGGTCTATCCGGCAAAGATTATAGATTTCATCAATAGACAACCCTGCCTTTAGTCCGTATCGGATATAAAACAACCTCTCGTCATTGGGAATACGGATTTTATCTTTAATCAATTTTATTAAACCATTTTCCGGCTTTACCAGCATCTCGTCGGTAATTTTATCTTTACCGTCTGCGCCGAAACCATAACGGGAGATCTCCATTGAACGGATACCTTTCTGCATAGCCTCTTTAAAATTGCGGCCTATGGACATGGCCTCCCCCAC
>JBAXNZ010000212.1:0-1652 GCA_037133515.1 bacterium | reverse complement strand
AAAAAAACTAGAGGGAGAGTGTGGTAATGCCGGATTCCAATGCCCTGGTCTTAGATATATTAAAGCAAGGCTCTGCTCTTCAGATGAGCGTCTTTGAACAGGGTGAGATTTCCCAGACCCTAAGGCATTACAGTACCCTAGCAGTATCTTGGCAGGATATAGATAATTTATGCCAGGAGATAGTAAGCGTATTAAGCAAGATAGACAAAGGTGGAAAATTAGCGGCTGGATTGATCGAGCGCCTCGAGAAGGCTGGGCAGCTGCTTTGGGATCAGCTCTTGGCTAAAAGCGTAAAGGACAGGTTAAAATCAACTATTATTAAAGATTTGATTTTATCCCTTGATGAGGAATTGATCGGCATCCCCTGGGAGCTGTTGTATGACGGCAAGGAATTTCTTTCTTTAAAGTTTAACCTGGGCAGGCTCATTCATACTAAAGAACAACTTAGCCCTACGCAATACAGAAGCCAGGGAAGCGCCTTAAAAATACTGATATTAGCTAATCCCACCGGGGATCTAAAGTCAGCCTACTCAGAAGGCCTTTACATCAAAAACCGCTTTGACCGTAAAAGAAAAGAGGTGGTTGTGGACTTTAAATCTACCAGCATTGACAGCCTCTATATAAAAAAGAATCTGCGTGATTATGATATCGTGCATTTTGCCGGCCATTGCGAATACGATAACCAGAATCCCGGTAATACCGGATGGGTTTTAAATGACTCCAGGTTTAGCAGCCAGGATATCCTAGCCTTAGGCCAGGCCGTTCCTTTGCCCACGCTTATTTTTTCCAACGCCTGTTATTCTGCCAAGGGAAACCCTAGCCTCATAGACGGCTCCTGCCAGGAGAAAAATTATAGTTTGGCCTCGGCATTTTTATTTTCCGGGGTCAAGCATTATATCGGCACAATCTGGAAGATAGAGGATCCGCTTAGCCTCGCCTTTGCCAATGAGTTTTATACCCAACTGACCAATGGTAGCTCAGTAGGCGTTTCTTTACGTCTGGCGCGCCTAAAATTAATTAAAGAATACGGCATTGCCTCTATATCCTGGGCGGGTTACATACTTTACGGAGACCCGGGTTTTACATTTTTTCAAAGCAAAGAGAAAACAAAGGTTATTAAATTTAAAAGAGATAAAAGATTATATAGAAGATGGCTGCTATGGTTTGCGTGTCTAGTAGTAGTATTAGTCGTCTATTTATTTCTTTATTTATGGCTGCCAACGCTCAATCCTAATGACTATTTTATTTTTATCAAGGCGCAAAAATTATCAGCAAGCGGAAAAAACGAAGGGGTGGCGGAAAACTGCATGAAGCTTATTCAAAAGAACCCCTTATTTCTGGCAGCCTATCCTTTACTTGCCCAGGCTTATGAAAGAATGGGCAAAAGAGAGCTGGCCTTAAAATATTATTTTGATTATGCCCGCTATAGCGAGAAAAAACAGGACAAAAATAACCTGGCCTCGGCATATATTAGCCTGGCCTGGGCTTATCAGGGCCAGGGAGATTACGCAAAGGCCTTTGATTTTTATGACAAGGCACTTGTTTTAAGCCGCCAAAATCAGGATAGACTAAATGAGGCAGTAGCCTTAAGAAAGCTTGCGGTCTGGCATATAGATAATAAGAACTATGACAAGGCGATGGAGCTATTGATG
>JBAXNZ010000211.1:0-1656 GCA_037133515.1 bacterium | reverse complement strand
GATGTCCTAATTATGACTGCCACACCCATACCGCGGACACTGGCGATTACTTTATACGGTGATTTAGACGTTTCTGTTATAAATGAATTACCTGCCGGCAGACTTCCGGTTAAGACAGTGCATTTTACGAAGGACAATAAGTCTTCGGCTTATGAAATTACCAAAGCCCAATTACGGCTTGGGTGTCAGGCCTACATTGTCTATCCCGTAATCGAGGAATCTTATGTTTTGGATATTAAAGGTGCAAAAAAGATGCATAACGAATTAAAATCAGGTGAATTTAAAGAATTTAGATTAGGCCTCATTCACGGAAGACTGAAACAAAGCGAACAGGATGAGATTATGTTAAAGTTTAAGCAAAAAGAACTAGATCTTCTAGTGTCAACCACAGTTCTAGAGGTTGGTATTGACATAGCCAATGCTACCTGTATGATAGTAGAAAGTGCCGAGCGTTTTGGTTTGAGTCAATTGCATCAATTGCGCGGCCGCGTAGGAAGGGGAGGGCAGGAATCATTTTGTATGCTTATATCCGACGCCGAGACACCTGAAGCAAAAGCACGCCTTGAGGCGATGATAAAATATAACGATGGATTTCGTATTGCCGAAGAGGACTTAAAAATTAGAGGGCCGGGTGAATTTTTCGGGTTGCGCCAGTCAGGCCTTTCCGAATTAAGGATTGCTAATCCTCTAACGCAGATGCAGCTGTTAAAAAAGGCAAGGGAAGAGGCAGTAAGACTCACACGTTTAGACTCTAAATTAGAAATGCGCCAGAATGGGTTGTTGAAAGCGAAACTCTTGCAGAGATTTCCTGAATATGAGAAATTGATGCTGGTGGGGTAATTAGCAATGCGGATAATCTCAGGTAAATATAAAGGTAGGATAATCAAGATGCCTCAAGGCATAAGGCCGACACAGGACAAAGTAAGAAAGGCCTTATTTGATATTTTGGGTGATATCCAAGGCCTCTCCTTCTTGGAGCTGTTTTCCGGCTCGGGTGCCGTAGGCCTAGATGCTTTATCGAGGGGCGCAAGGCAAGTAGTATTTGTGGAGAATAACCCAGATTGCTTTAAGACCTTAAAAAATAATTTTACCTACCTACTACCTACTACCTACTACCTACTACCTTTAGATGCGGCGAAGGCAATTGATAAGTTAAGCAAAGACAGGGAAAAATTTGATATCATCTTTTTAGACCCGCCTTACCATAAGGATATGTCAAAAAAAATCTTGCAAATGCTGGGGGCTTATGATATATTACCGCCCAATGGTTTTGTAGTGGTTCAGCATTTTAAGAAAGAGCAACTGCCAAAAGAGAGCGGGAAATTAAGTTTAATCAAGGAATCCAGATACGGGGATACTTATTTATCATTTTATAAGAAAGTAGCAAGTAGAGAGTAGAGAGATTTTTTCTCGTTACTCTCTGCTCCGAGGAGAGCGAGGAAGATGTGTCAGAAGGCGATTTATCCCGGTAGTTTTGACCCGGTTACCTATGGTCATATTGACCTGATAAAAAGGGCGCAGGATATATTCTCAGAAGTTATTGTTGCGGTTGCGCACAATCCCCAGAAAAAACCGCTCTTTAGCGTAAAGGAGAGGGTGGACATGCTGAAGAAGGCGACCAGAGACCTAAAAGGCATAACTATAGATGATTTTGAC
>JBAXNZ010000210.1:0-1661 GCA_037133515.1 bacterium | reverse complement strand
GCTTAAAGGAAGATTACCGCCATAAAACACGCTTCGGATTTAGCGGAAGGGAGAAAGAATTCTCTGCTTCGCAATTAATCCCTATCTTAAATAATAGCCTTAAAAAAATAGATGCCGGTATAGAAAAGGCTAAGGACCCTAAAAAAGAACTTTACTATTCCTATTTTATAAACGAAGTAACTGAGTATGACCTGCTAAAAGAACATTACATAATTCCAAAGGGCTTTATACAAAAGAGGCTCCCCCTATTTCTAGAAGGACAGATGCATAGCCTGCGCCTGGCAGAGGGGCCGCAAGAGGCTAAAAAAATATACCGGGCAACTAAAACAAGCAATCTCTTCGACAAGAAACTAAAGATGTATAAGGTAACGGATTGCTTAAAATCCATGCCTGAGGAGATCGGCAGGTGCCGGGTATTTAGCCCGGGCTGGCTTGAGCATGAGTCTATCTGGCTGCACATGGAATACAAATACCTGCTTGAGACTTTGAAGAAAGGGCTTTATGAAGAGTTCTTTGAGGACTTCAAGAATGTACTCATCCCCTTCCAGGATCCGCAAAGATACGGACGCAGTATCCTAGAGAACTCATCATTCCTGGTCAGCAGCGCCTTTGTGGATAAGAATCTGCATGGCAATGGTTATGTTGCCCGGCTCTCCGGCTCAACAGCTGAATTCATACAGTTGTGGCTGATTATGAATCTGGGACAATTCCCTTTTGCGCTAAATAAAGAGGGTAAACTCAACCTGCAATTCAGGCCTACCCTGGCAGGCTGGCTCTTTACTAAAGATGGCACTTATAGCTTTAATTTCCTGCGTAAAGTGCGCATAACTTACCACAACCCTGCCAGGAAAAACACCTTTGGTAAATCAGCGGCAAAGATAAAAAAGATTGTTTTTAAGGATACTGGCGCGAAGTTAATAGAGCTGGACTCGGATACTATCCCCTCCCCCTATGCTGCTCAGGTCAGGTCAGCACAGATCCAGAAAATAGACGTTTACCTCAAATAATAGGGACGGTTCTGATAGCTCAAGGGACGGTTCTGATATATCTCTAAGGATAGTTTCAGAACCGTCCCTAAGCTGTCTTCGGAACCGTCCCTTGGATGTTTTTACATTTGCACAATTGTGCAAATGTTACCTTGAAATTTGTGTAAATTGTGCTATACTTTTATTGACAATTAGGAGTACCTTTGTAAAAGGCAAACCAGTAGTGATGCTGGGGCGCAAAGCGACAGTACTTTACACAGAGGTGTAAAGTAGGCTGCGTTGCCAAAGAGGCTTAGAAACCCTAAAGCACTCTTTAGGGTTTTTTGTTACCCTGGCAAGCAGCCAGGGTTTTTTTATGTAGGAGATACGATGACTATCCAGCGCGTAGTAACATTTTTAAACCGGGATGAAGTGGATTTCCTGGATAAGCTTGGCAAAGATGCCCTTTTTTCTACGGGGTGCAAGCTTTCGCGCGCTAAGCTAATCTCCTGGTTGATAGATTTTACCAAGAAGCTTGACCTGAGTGGTGAAAATATCCATTCAGAAGAGGATTTTGAAAATAGAATACTCTCCGCCAGCCACGGAACGCTTGTAGATAATCAAAATAACCCCCACCTGCCACGGTAGGTAAAATTTTGTCCCCTCCTACAGGGGGAGTGGACAAATAAATTGCCT
>JBAXNZ010000209.1:0-1674 GCA_037133515.1 bacterium | reverse complement strand
CTATCGTTCGCTAAATTGTGGCCTCACTTATTTTTTGCCCTTATTCAATATCTCAATGACCTTATCGGTGATCTAAGATTTTTCTCCTGATATACCAGGACGCGGTCATTAAAGACCATGGTGTAGCCTTCTTTCTGGGCATACGCCTTAACTGCGTCTTCTATATCCTTCAATATCTCCTTCATCTTCTCGTCCTGCTCTTTGCGCAGGTCAGTCTGTTTCTCGCGGTCAAGATCCTGCAGGGATTTGATTTTATTAGTCAACTCGGTCTTTTTAGTTTCCTTTTCCTTATCGCTCAAGAGGTTCATCTTATCCTGAAGCTGCTTGACTTCGTTGACCTTCTTTTCCCTCTCGGAATTATATGCTGTTTCTTTTTCGCTTAAGCTTTTGTCATACTCTTTAGTCTTGCCATACTCGCTAAAGGTACGGCTTAAGTCTACATAGCCTAATTTATCAGCGGCCTGGGCCATACCGATAAAAACAAAAGAAGCTACCAGGATTCCCAAAAACCACAAAACTGTTCTCCTCATCGAACCTTCCTCCTTCTTACGCAGCCAAACAACATGCTGTTTGGTTTAGGTTAACTGCTGTTGGTTAATAAGCTGTTTTCTATTTTAGAACCCGTGGCTCATGCTGAAGTGGAACCTGCCGTCTCCCTTATCTTCGCTTCCAGGTTCCTTATTTAAAGGTATGCCGTAATCGAGCATTATCGGGCCGATGGGGGTTTTGATCCTGACTCCAAGACCTACAGCAGATTTGAATCCACCTGAGCCTATCTTATCTAACTTTTCCCACACATTACCGGTATCACAAAAAGACGCCAATTTAAGAAAACTAAACAACGGGTAAGTATATTCTATGTTCCCTATAAGCATGGATTCCCCACCCAGAGGATCTGAGGATTTAGCGTCTACAGGACCAACCTTTCTCTCGCGATAACCCCTGATAGTATATGCTCCTCCGGCAAAGAATCTTTCATAGATAGGGACTTTCTTGGAATCGCTGTAGGCATCAGCAAGCCCGAACCTTCCCCTTAATTCCAAAGTCGAACCCCTGAATAATGGCGTATAGTGCGATGCCCTGCCAAAGAACTTATAAAAATCCTTGTCTCCGCCAAAAGGTCCGCCAGCGCATTCTATAGAGCCGCTTATCAGATCGCCCTTAGTGGTATCAAAAACATTGTTGCGGCTGTCGTAAGTCAGCCCAAACTGCATGCTGCTGATAGTATTCTTTCCATACTCGCTCTTTAAGTCGTCGGTTGAGTCTTCAGTGATATTGGTTATGTCTATCTGGTCATAACGATACATCATGTCGGCCCTTACATATTCAGATATCTCTTTACCCAGACGCAGGTCTCCTCCGGTTACATCTTCATCATAACCGTAACCTATGTCCGATTCCCTCTTATGGCTACGCTTATAAATATCGAAACCAAAAGAGATTGGATAATCAAAGATCCATGGCTCCGTATAACTTAATTCAAAACTCTCACTCACCGTACCTAAGGAAGCCCGGAACTTAAGGTTCTGTCCGTCGCCTGTAAAATAAGGGAAATTCCTCCAGTCGAAGTTTTTCTGTTCAATCTCTACGAAACCTACGAACTCATCAACGCTTGAGTATCCGCCGCCAAAGCTAAAGGCGCCGGTCTTGGCCTCCTTCACCTCTACTACCAGG
>JBAXNZ010000208.1:0-1685 GCA_037133515.1 bacterium | reverse complement strand
ATCTATACCTGCGGAGTTACCGTATACGACGAAAGCCATATAGGCCACGCCAGGAGCCTGTATGTCTTTGACGTTATCAGGCGCTATTTAAGATACCGGGGATTTCAAGTAAAGTTTGTGCGCAATATCACTGATATAGACGATAAGATCATCAACCGCGCTAATGAGCTTAAAACAGGCTGGCAGGAGCTGATTAAAAAATATATCCAGCGTTACTATGAAGATCTGGAAGTGCTGGGCATAGAAAAAGGGGATAGTGAGCCGAGGGCAACAGAGAATATCCCCGATATGGTCAGATATATCCAGAATCTGATTGAAAAAGGTTACGCCTACCCCGCAGGCGGAGACGTTTATTTTAACGTAAGAAAGTTTTCGGGTTATGGTAAATTATCCGGCCAGGGGATAGACCAGATGGAGACCGGCGTGCGCATCGAGCCGACAGAACTCAAAAAAGACCCGCTGGATTTTGCTTTATGGAAGGCTTCAAAAGAGAACGAACCCTCCTGGGATAGCCCCTGGGGAAAGGGCAGGCCGGGTTGGCATATCGAATGCTCGGTGATGAGTCAGAAATACCTGGATAGCGATACCTTAGACATACACGCCGGCGGCAGGGACCTGATCTTTCCGCACCATGAAAACGAGATTGCGCAAAGCGAGGCGCTTACCGGTAAGCCCTTTGCCAAATACTGGATCCATCATGGCCTGCTTACCATCAATTCTCAAAAGATGTCCAAGTCTTTAGGTAATTTCGTGACCATCAAGGATTTCATGGATAAATATCATGAAGCAGATTTACTTAAGCTGTTTTTTTTATCCGCGCACTATTCGCACCCGATAGATTATACCGAAGAGAAGATAGAGGAAGCAAGGCAGGCGTTGGAGAGGATAAATATCCTCAAAGGAAAGATGGGCAGGGCCCAAAGGCCCAAAGGCCCAAAGGCCGCCAGCAAGAGACTAGAAGAGTTGGAAAAAATAAAAGATAAATTTATCCAGGCGATGGATGATGACTTTAATACCCCCCAAGCATTAGCAAGCGTATTTGAGTTGGTAACCCTAGCTAATAAAAAAATTGACGATTCAGATTTTATTCATGAAGCCAAAGAATTATTGGAAGAACTACTTGGGCTTCTCGGGATTAAGAGAGGTTTAGGTGCGGTTGTTTTTTCTCTGGTTTCCGACGAAGAGATAAAGGTTATGGTTTCAGAAAGAGAAAAGGCGCGTAAAGAAAAGAACTATGCCCTATCAGATAAAATAAGGAAAGAGCTGGAGGTAAAAGGCGTAATACTCGAAGATCTTCAGGGCGGCACAACCTGGCGTAGAAAACTATGAGTGGAAAGTTTATCACATTCGAGGGGTCGGAGGGAAGCGGAAAGTCCACGCAGTCAAAGATGCTGGCTAGATTCCTGGAGAAGAAGGGTTATAGGGTAATCTTCCTACGCGAGCCAGGCGGAACAAAGATCAGCGAGAAGATCAGACAGATACTTTTGGATAATAAGAATGACGGGATGTCTCCTGAGAGCGAGATGCTCTTGTATATGGCAGCCCGTGCACAACTGGTCAGGGAAGTGATTTTGCCTGCGCTAAAGAAGGGTAAGGTAGTAATATGCGACCGCTTCTTAGATTCTACAGTTGCCTATCAGGGTTATGGTTTGGGGTTAGATATTGAAGCAATCAAGTATATCGGC
>JBAXNZ010000207.1:0-1687 GCA_037133515.1 bacterium | reverse complement strand
TGGGTCTGCATAACTGTTTCTCCCTGCTATAAAATTATACTATCTGCTGCCTTTGAGATTAGCGGTATGCGCGAATAATTTCCGTTTAAACTATTGATTACCCCCCACAAAGAGGCCAGGAAAAATAATAAAAGCCCGAAAACCCTGATCAGCCAACCCAACAGCGGGATCATAGAGAGTATGAAAGCTACTACTTCAAAGACAAAAAGCAAAAGGCCCTGCTTAGCATGATGGATGGCGAATTTGTTATCTTTCTTTAAGATCAGGCTGACCACGCACAAGAAGCTTATATAGGAGATTGCCGCAAAGAACTTTCCCTCTTTTACCTCTTGGCTGCCTTTATCTTCCTGTACCTGGTCCATTATACCTTAAGCAAAGAATCCATCTGGCCAAAGGGATTAAGTTCCTTATTAGGATTCTGGGGGTCTTCAACCCAGCTTCCGTCAATGACAAAGCGGTAGCGGTATTGGCCTCCTTTAAGGCTTACTTGCCTGCGCCAATTTCCGTTATCCGGCTGCATCCGGCTTGAATCATCTAGCCTCCAGTCATTAAAATCCCCTGCCAGATAAACCTCTTTTGCCTGCGGCGCTACTACGCAAAATGCCACTTCAGAAAGCTTAGGCAACCTTTCTTTTATAATCTCATCCATCTGAACCTTGAGGTCAGGTTGGGCTTGTGTGGCTGGTGGTTCCTGAGAGATCATCTCGCGGGCCATGCTGTAGTAGTCTTTGGCGCCCCGGCAGTATTTGTCGTAATTGAAGATATGTGTACCTTGATTCTGCGCCTCGCTTAACTTGACGTTCACATGTATGATATTGCCAAAGAGGCAATCTTTGTAATCCGCTTTTATCCTCTCCAGCATCTTAAATGAGTGGCGCAGCCTGGAATCAAAGTTCGTCACCAGGACCCTGTGCTCTACTTTATGTTTTAGCCTATCCCTTACTAAGTTAATGATTTCTATGAGCTGGGATAGCCCTTCCAGGGAAAATCTGCTTGCCTCAACCGGAATGATCGCTTCAGAAGAAGCCCTGATAGCGTTAATAGTCAAAATCCCCAGGTTTGGCGGACAGTCGATCAATACATAATCATAATACTCGTAATTCTCTCTTAGCTCACTCAGGACCTCCCAAAGCCGGGATTCCCTGCCGATCTCACCGGCCAGCTCCTGCTCCAGGGTGCTAAGGATTATGCTTGAGGGCGCCAGGTCAAAGTTCTTGCCTACATTCTGTATGATCTCTTCAATCTGGGCTTTTCTACCGGTCAACTTAGAAAGTACATTATAGATACTGAGCTCCGATTTGATATTTAGGCCTAATGTGGCGTGCGCCTGAGGGTCTAAGTCTATTAATAAGACCTTACGCTGGCAACTAGCCAAGGATGCAGCCAGGTTTATGGATGTGGTGGTCTTGCCGCAGCCTCCCTTTTGATTGGTAATGGAAATAATGCGCATTGTGTTTTGCCCTCCCTTTATTTTAACAACCTGATATTATCCACGTAAACTATTCCCTTCTTGCTTGAGGCGTTCCATTCCTCTACTATGAAAGCAAGTTCAGATACCTTTGTCCAGCTATTTATGCCCTTAAAATCAGAAAGATTAAGCCTGTAATCGCGCCACTTTTCTGAGATATTATTCAGATACACTTCGGATCTCTCCTTGAAGGAATTGGTAAGTTCAACGCGCAGCTAT
>JBAXNZ010000206.1:0-1689 GCA_037133515.1 bacterium | reverse complement strand
TCCTAAGATTGTCTAAAGAGATATCAACATAAAATAACTTTGTCCCTTTGGCGATTATGTTTATTAGCGTTATTTTGAGTAGCATCGTCATGCGCCTGGCCTTCTTATTTATGGGTAGTCCGGCTATCTCTATAGGCATCTTCCTACGGGTTACCTTTATTGAATCTGTCTATACCGTTTTAGTATTTCCGCTTTTATTTAAGGCGCTTAAGCCCCAGTTACACTATAAAAAATAATGCGTATAAAATTTTCTGCCTGGGCGTTATTAATAATCTTCTGCCTGTTTTTTTTATATATTTTTAACCTAACGGTTATCCAGGGAGACCGGTATAGAAACTTAAGCGATAAGAATTGCATAAGGCTGCTTGCGCAGCAGGGGAGCCGCGGAAATATACTTGACCGAAAAGGCAAGGTGATAGTAGGCAGCGAGCTCTCTTATGAAGTGCTGGTTATGCCTCAGGATGAGCAGGGGCTGCAGGAGGCATTTTTGGGCCTGGCGCGTATCCTGGCTACGGAAGTGAATGAGCTGCGGCGTTCTTACAGGAATAATTTTGTCTCGGCCTCTGTGCCGGTGGTAGTTGCCAGCAAGATAGATATTAAAAAGGCTATTGCCTTGGAAGAGTTGAAATTAGAGCTGGGAGGGTTTACCATACAGCCCAGGCCGCTTAGGGATTATCCCTACGGAAGGCTTGCCTGTCATGTAATAGGATATCTTGGCCAGATCGACCACTGGCGCTTGACTAAACTAGAGGATTACGGTTATAAAACCAAAGATATGGTAGGTTTCGGAGGCATAGAAGAGAAGTATGATTATTATCTGCGGCAGCAAGAGGGTGGCTTATCGGTTGAAGTAGACCACCGCGGCAGGACGATGAGGGTATTGGGTTTCAGGCCTCCTCAAAATGGCAAGGATATACAGTTGACTTTGGATCTAGAGATACAGAAACTGGCTGAGCAGGCACTCTTAGATAGAAAGGGGAGCGTAGTTATCCTAGATCCGAGAAGTGGTGAGATTATCGCTATGGCTAATAGTCCGAATTTTAGCCCCGCAGTATTTCTTAAAAATTTAAGTAGTGCCGGGCTTTCAAATATTTTCAATAATCCGCAGGCGCCGCTCATAAATCGGGCTGTAAGCGGGGTTTATCCTCCTGCCTCGGTTTTTAAATTAATAGTAGCTGCTGCCGGCTTAGAGACCCGCAAGATTAATCTTTCTGTTACCTTTCCCTGCGACGGAGGGGTATATATAGGAAAACGCAAGTTCTCTTGTTGGAATAGCCATGACCGCCAGAATATAATGCGTGCGATCATTCATTCTTGCGACTCCTTTTTTTACAGGACCGGGATTATTCTGGGCGCAGAGACTATACATGAATATGCCCTGAGGTTTGGCCTTGCCAGGTCCACCGGCATAGAACTTCCTTACGAAGCGGCAGGCTTTCTACCGCATCCCTTATGGAGAAGGGTCTATAAATTACAGAAATGGTTTGACGGAGACACGGCGAACTTTGCTATTGGCCAGGGGGATGTTTTGGTGACGCCTATACAGTTGTGTAGGATGTTAGCGGTATTCGCGAACAGTGGTTTCCTGGTCAGTCCTTATATAGTTAAGACGATATACAACCAAGATGTCTCTTATTATAAGAAAAAATTAACCAAGGTCTCCATAACAGAGAGTACCATAAGTTATAC
>JBAXNZ010000205.1:0-1690 GCA_037133515.1 bacterium | reverse complement strand
CCATTAACCGCGAGCGTGTCATCGCATTATTCCCCAGATATTATGAGCTTTATTTTAAGAAGCAGAGGAACGCGGAGTTTGGCGTTCAGGATTGGCTGGATTTACAAGTCTGGTTTAACTTAAGCTGGTTTGACCCGGATTATCGAAAGAGTATCCCGGAGTTAAAAAAGATAACGGATAAAGCCAGGTTCTTTAGCGAAGAGGAAAAGAAAACCGTATTAGATAAACAACTATATATACTCAAAGAGATTATCCCCGGCTATAAGAAATTCATAAATTCAGGCCAGGTTGAGGTAACCATAAGCCCCTTCTATCATCCTATATTACCCCTGCTTTATAATACTAAGATCGCAAAAGAGGCGAATACCCGCTCAAGCCTGCCTAAGATACCTTTTGCCTATCCTGAAGATCCCTTAGCTCAGATCAATACGGCGATCGAATTCTACAAAGATAATTTCGGGGCACAGCCTGTTGGCATGTGGCCATCGGAGGAATCGGTGAGTGAGCATATCCTGCCCCTATTGATCAACTCCGGGATAAAATGGATCGTGGCTGACGAGGCGATATTATTTAAATCCTTAAAGAAGAAAAAAAGGGACACTTCTCTGATTTATGAGCCGCACCTTTTAAAGAGGGAGGAGGGAGAGTTAAATATAATCTTTCGCGACCGCAACCTCTCTGATCTGATCGGATTCGTTTATTATAATTGGAAGGCAGAGGATGCTGTTGCAGACCTGATGAAACACTTAAAAAATATCTCCTTGGCCTTTAAGGATGAGGATAAGTTGGTAACTATTGCCATGGACGGAGAGAATGCCTGGGAGTATTTCGCAAATGACGGCCATGACTTCTTAGAGCTATTATACAAAAGGTTCTCTGAGGCGGATTTCTTAAGGCCTGTCACAATAAGTGAGTACCTAAAATTGCATCCGCCTAAGCGCGAAATAAAGCGCCTGGCAGCAGGCTCATGGATTTACGCCAACTTCGGCAAGTGGATAGGTAGCCCTTACAAGAATAAGGCCTGGGAATACCTAAGTATTGCCAGGGAGGAATTAGAGGAGGCAAAATCAAGCCTGGCCAAGACTAAGCTAGAGCTGGCCTTTAAGCAGATATACATCGCAGAAGGGAGTGATTGGTTCTGGTGGTACGGGGAGGACCCTGATGGAGGCTTTGATAGGCTCTTTCGCATGCATTTAAGTAATTTTTATACCATTATCGGAAAAGAAATCCCCGAATACCTACAAAGACCCATCACTGCCAACTAACCCATTGACAACAAAGAAGTTTTATGTTATAAGAAATATTGAATACAGCGGATTTTAATGGACAGAAAAGACGTTTACGACCATCTAGCTAAAATTTATCTGGATGCCTCTTCCAAGACCAAGAGAAAGAAGAGGCATAAAGATCATTCTAAAATTACCCAGGGCCTTTTTGCGCTAGCAGCAGTGGGAATGCTCTCACTGCTTCTCGTTTTTCTCCTCTCTGCGCGCAAAAATAAGGACTTGACCTCTGAGATCGCCCTGATCTTTGCCCCTGAGGCAGTAAAAATCAATTTTAATTTTGACCCCGCTAAAAAAGAGGCCTATTCTTTAAATCTCAATAGCGTTAATTTTAAGCATTTTAAAGTTTTAGCCTTTTCAGTAAGAAAGGCTAACCCCGGTGGGAGCGTATCGCTGCGCGTTGAACT
>JBAXNZ010000204.1:0-1742 GCA_037133515.1 bacterium | reverse complement strand
AACAGGAGCTCGGCATAACCTACGCCTACCCCAAAAAATAATAAGAAGCTTGAAAGATAATCCCTTGGCTGCAAAAGTATGTTTACCGGGAGCACAGAAGCAAAATAACAATAAGCAAAGAGGATAATCAGCCATACCGTTAAATTGGCGTTAATCGGTAGAATATTGCCCAGGAGTATCAACGCAGTCAAGGCAACCAGCCCAAAGACTGTAGTTAATACACTGTTAACCCGTATATTATATAAAAAATAACCTACAACTATCGCCACGGGTATAAGCCCCAGCGAAGGCAATACGATCTTCGGTTCTTTTACAAATGTATCTGCGCAAAGATAAGCAAAGACAGCAATAACTAAGATCAGGGTAAGCCAGACAAAGGAAGAAAATAAAATCTTTGCGCGCCTGGAGATCACATGTTGCGATATGTCAGCTACTGATAAGCCACCCTCTCTTACCGAAGTAGCCAGTGAACCGAAATCATGCACCCCGCCGATAAAGATGGTGCCGAAAACCACCCATAATAATGCAGGAAGCCACCCCCAAAGCATTACTGCAAATACCGGGCCTATAATCGGACCTGCCCCTGCAATAGAAGAAAAATGATGCCCGAATAAAACCAGCCAGTTCTTAGCAGGTATGTAATCTATGCTGTCGTATTTTGAAAATGCCGGGGTGGATCTCTTGGGGTCTACTGACCAGAGGTTTTGGAGCCTGCCGGCAAAAAACTTATATCCCCAGAAAAACAATCCCCCGGAGATAAAAACAATGAAGAGCGAATTCACTTAATACCCCTGATGAAGTACCCCATCAGCTCATGGCCATTTTCAAAGTAAAGTTCTGATTTCTTAGCTTCCTTTTCGCTATAATTTAAGAACCCTTTACCTATAATATCTTTACCGAACATGCCAAAACAAACCTCATCTGTGACATGCGTACGCAAGGCGATAGGAGTAGCATGGTCAGGCAAGACCAGGATACGAAAATTCCTCTTACGCTTGTAGGCATCCAGTATCGTGCCTAATACCAGCTGATCAATTCTCTCGATAGCTGCAATCTTCTCTCTTAAATCACCGTTATGCCCTGCCTCATCCGGAGCCTCTACATGCAGAAAAACAAAATCTTTTTCTTCCAGGGCCTTAAGCGCGGCCCGGGCCTTACCTTTATAATTGGTATCATAATAGCCGGTTGCCCCGGCTACTTTAATCACATCCAGCCCCAGGTATTTGCCTAATCCTTTTATGAGGTCCACCGCAGAAATAACGCTCCCGCTTAGCCCGTATTTATCTTTAAAGCTGGGCATATTGGGTTTCTTACCCTGGCCCCACAACCAGATCATATTGCCGGGGTTTTCTTTCAAATCTACCCTGACCGTATTTACCTCATGGCTTTCCAGTATCGTCCTGGATTCCTGCATCAGTTTTATCAGAAAATCAGCGGATCTGCCTTTAGGAAGATTCTTTGAGATACTGCCTCCGATAATATCATGCGGAGGCACGCACTTCGCCTCTTCTAAATTCTCCAGCGCCCCTTTTTTTACAAGCATCAGGTGCCTGTATCCTACTCCGGGATAAAACTTAAGCTCTCCAGAGCCAAGTTTTTGGTCTATGGATTTAATCAACAGGGCTGCTTCATGGGAGCTGATATGGCCGGCGCTATAATCTACCATTTCGTCGCCCGAAGCAGTGATAAGATTACAACGGAAGGCAACATCATCCGGATTCATATTTATACCGGCGCCGGCG
>JBAXNZ010000203.1:0-1749 GCA_037133515.1 bacterium | reverse complement strand
CTCATACGCAACAAAAGATTGTCTTTAGTGATGCCAGCGTTGTTAATTAATATATCAACCTTCTTGAATTTGTCAAGAATTTTGTTTACCGATTCTGTAATCTTTACGTAATCAGTAACATCTAGCTCTAATGCCAAAGCCTTCCTGCCCAAGGCCTCGATTTCCTGCACAGTCTTTGTTGCCTTCTCTAGGTTTATATCACCAACAGCGACATCCGCTCCTTCCGCGGCAAACTTCAAGGCAATCTCTCTTCCGATACCTTGTGCTGCACCGGTAATAAAAACTACCCTATTTTCAAGACGCACTTTTTCTCCTTTGGTAGCGAGTAGCAAGTAGAGAGTAGAGAGATTTTTCTCGCTACTTACTACTTTCTACTCCCTACTAAACTAAAATATCTTCCTTCTTTTCAATATTCATTACTTGCGCTCTCTCATCAATACGGCGCATAAGGCCCTTTAAGACCTTACCTGGGCCAAACTCAAAAAACTGACTTACGCCTCGAGATAATATAAAACGCATCGATTCTTCCCAAAGAACGCTTCCGGTAATTTGCTTAATTAAGTTCGCCTTAATTCCTTCCGGTTCAGCTACCGGTTTTGCCGTGACATTACTTACTATGGGGACCCGGGGCGTATTTATCTTTATTTTCTCTAATTCCGCGGCTAATTTTAAAGCCGCTCGCTGCATAAATGAAGAATGGAAAGCCCCGCTTACCTCCAATAAAATTACTTTTTTAGCTCCCTGCTCTTCAGCTAATTTAGTGGCCTCTTCTATCTCCTTTACGCCCCCTGAAACCACTATCTGGCCAGGACAATTAATATTAGCGATCTCGACTCCGGTTTCCCGACAAATATTCTTTATTACTGCTAAATCTAATCCTATTACGCAAGCCATACTGCCGGGAGACCTTAAGGCCTCCTCTTCCATAAATTCGCCGCGTTTTCTCACCAGATAAACCGCATTCTCCAAACTTATTGCGCCCGTAGCCACTAACGCAGAATATTCACCTAAGCTTAGTCCGGCTGCATAACTCCCAACTCCCAACTCCGAACTCCTAACCGACTTAAACGCTTCCCACCCAGCAATACTACTCACTAAGATCGCTGGCTGGCAATTCTGGGTTTTTGTTAATTCTGCCTGCGGGCCCTCAAAACAAAGCTTAGAAAGAGAAAAACCTAGAACTTTATCTGCCCTGTCAAAGACCGTTTTGCTTTCAGGAAAGGCTGCGTATATCTCCTTTCCCATGCCTACATACTGCGCACCCTGTCCGGCAAATAAAAGAGCAAATTTATCCATTTTTCGCACAACTCCCTGCCCAAACTTATCTTGTCGTGAGACAGCCCCCATTGAGGATAAAACCCTACTCGTATCGCTAAAGCTACCACTTGATGAGGCAAGCGCCCCAAACCAAGCCTGCGCCAAAAGCATCCAGAAGAATAATATCGCCTTTTTTGATTCTGCCAACTCTAACTGCCTCGCAGAGCGCAGTAGCAGTAGAGGCAGAAGACATATTACCGTATTTTTCTATATTAAGGAAAACCCTATCTGAAGGCAAACCTAATCTTTTGGCCATGGCCATTATAATACGCACATTGGCCTGATGCGGAATAACCAAATCCACATCTGAACATTTTAAAGCCGCCCGCTTTAAGACAACTTGCGCTGCATCAGCCATAATCTTCACCGCAGACTTAAATACCTCATTACCTTCCATCTTTATATAATGGCGCCGTTTATCTATGGTCTTAT
>JBAXNZ010000202.1:0-1763 GCA_037133515.1 bacterium | reverse complement strand
CTCCTAAGAAAAGGCTATGCCTATACCATGCAGGCGACCGTAGTCATTCCTTACCCGGGGACGCCGCTTTTTAAAGAATGTCAGGAAAGGGGCCTGCTTAATACCTTGGACTGGGATGCTTATGATATGAAACAGCCTGTTATGCGTACCTCTATCCCAGACGAGAAGGTAATGGGCCTGGTCAAGAGCATGTATAGCGTCTCTTTTCAGCCGGAATTTATCTTCAGAAAATTACTTTCCGTGAAGGATATCTACGATTTAAAATATTACCTGCGCGCCTTAAAAAAAGTATCCGGCCATATCCTTGACTTCAGGCATAAAGAGGAGGGCTCATGTTCTGGACAGTAATCGGTTCGATTGCCGCTACCTTAACTACCTTTTCCTTTATCCCGCAGATTATAAGGGCCCTTAAGACTAAGTCTGTAAAAGATGTAAGTGTCGTTACTATCCTTCAGCTTGCCTTGGGCGTGACCTTGTGGGTTGTCTACGGAGTGCATTTAAGGAATCCGATTATCGTTATTGCCAATTCCGTGACCTTTGTCACGTTGGTTATTCTGCTGGCGATATACTATAAGTTTAGAAAAGGCCGGGTATAAAAGATGGTATCGGTTATTATAACTACCAGAAATGAAGAACATAACATTAAAGATTGCCTGCAGGCTATTTTAGCTCAAGACTATTCCCAAGAATCCCTTGAAATAATAGTAGTGGATAACGGCTCTTCTGATCGTACCAAAGAGATAGCCAAAGAATACACCGGCAAGATATACGACTGCGGCCCGGAGCGTTCAGCCCAGAGGAATTTTGGGGTACAGCAGGCTCGTGGAGAATATATCTTGTACCTGGATGCGGATATGAATTTATCCGCGCATGTTGTTTCCGAATGCGTTAAAAGATGCGAAAGAGGCGGCCTGGTAGCTTTGTATATACCGGAGAGGATTGTCGGTCGAGGTTTCTGGGCCAGGGTGCGCGATTTTGAACGTAGTTTTTATAATGCTACCTGCATTGATTGCGTGCGTTTCGTCAGGCGCGATAAATTCTTAGAGATAGGCGGGTTTGATGAGGCCCTCACCGGGCCTGAAGACTGGGATTTCGACAGGAGGATCAGGCAGAACGGCGAGGCGGATATTATAAGCTCACCCCTGTATCATGATGAGGGAGTATTCAGCTTTAGGAGATATATTAACAAAAAGTCTTATTATATGCGCTGGTTTGATAAATATGTACAAAAATGGGGGAAGGACGACATAATTATAAGAAAGCAACTGGGATTTTACTACCGTTTCTTAGGAGCTTTTACGGAAGAAGGAAAATGGAAAAGATTGTTTAAACATCCTTTACTTACTGCAGGGATGTATTGCCTGCGCATGCTGGTAGGGATATCTTTTATTTTCCTGAAAAATAAGGAAGATGGTATCCTCATGATTACTCCTTTTTTCAGCCCTAATGTAGGCGGGGTAGAGGCACATCTTGACAGCCTCTGCGAATATTTATCTAAAAAAGATAAAAGTGTATATGTGGTCACATATCAGCCTATCACTGTTAAACGAAAGGGGCTATACCTGGAAAGAAGGGGAAGTGTTGAGATCCGGCGCTATCCCTGGTTTGGCAAAGATTTATTTTCTAAATTAGAAAGGCACTTTTTCCTTAATCTATTTTATATTAGCACCGGAATCTTTCTGTATGCCTTTTCTTTTTTGCTTCTCAAGGGAAGAAAAATCAGGGTAATACACGCGCATGGTTTAAATGCCGCCTTGGTTTCG
>JBAXNZ010000201.1:0-1771 GCA_037133515.1 bacterium | reverse complement strand
GCAGATGGCCAGGCGCATGGTTACACAGTTTGGGATGTCCGATAAGCTGGGTAAGGTTACCCTGGGCAGAAGAGAAGGCCTCATATTTCTTGGCCGCGATATTATGTAGGAGAAGAATTATAGCGAAGCGACTGCCAGGATTATTGCCGAAGAGATTAAGAAGATAATCGAAGAATCATAGCCATAAGCGAAGGGCCTCTTGAAGGAAAACCTAGAAAAGTTGAAACTTTTATCCAATACCCTCCTAGAAAAAGAGGTTTTAGGCGGGGAAGAGGTAAAACAACTCCTCGGTATAGATAAAAAGGACTACGTTTAGCGATAGCGATGATGAGCGTCTTGGAAGCGGATAATCAAAAAGGCATAGAGCAGCTGATGCGGGAGATTAAAGTAGATAGCTACGGCATAAAGATTATGCTGCCTAAGGCTATTACGCATTTAGTAAGATTGAGCCCTATTTCTAATATCGCAGCCAATATCCTAAAGCAAGAAATGCTTTCATTGGGGGCTGATGCGGCGATTGCCAGGGATGCCTTAACCGGTAAAACCAAGAAGACCGCCTGTCTGATTATGGGCAATATGGCGCAATTCAACCGGCTTGGAGAAAAACTAAAAAAGCAGCCATTCGGTTTAAGCAGCGTCGCAGTTGAGCTATCGCAAACCCTGGCCAATTACCAAAAAGATAAATTTAGCCTTAAGTTAGGCAGAGGTAAGCTTTCACTTGGGGCCCGCAGCCGTATTATGGCCGTGGTAAACCTGACGCCTGATTCTTTTAGCGGAGACGGCCTATACCCTAAGTTTCGCAAGGAATATATAATAAAGCACGTAGAGAATATGGTGCGGGAGGGGGCGGATATTATTGACATAGGCGCAGAGTCTTCCCGGCCAGGGGCTAGTAAGCTTTCGCTTAGGGAAGAATTATCCAGGGCAATACCCTTGATTAAAATATTGGCGAAAAGGATAAAAACCCCCATATCAATAGATACTTATAAGCCAGAGGTTGCCAAGCAGGCCCTAGATAACGGGGCAGTTATGGTTAATGATATAACCGGGCTTTGCGATATCAAGATGGCAAGGCTAGTTGCGCGATATAAGGCAGCTGTGGTGATTATGCATATGAAAGGAAAACCAGCAAATATGCAGCTTAATCCGCAATATCAGGATGTGGTTTTAGAAATCATAGATTTTCTTGGTAAAGCCATAAAGAAGGCAGTTGCCTTAGGGGTTAAGGAAGATAAGATTATTATTGATCCCGGGATAGGGTTCGGTAAGGCCCTTAAGCATAACTTGGAGATTTTAAAGAGGCTAGCTGAGTTTAAGGTTTTGGGTAGGCCTATACTCATAGGCACTTCAAGGAAAGCGTTTATCGGTAAGATATTGGACCTTAGGCCCCAGGAGAGGATTTTTGGGACTGTATCAAGCTGTGTGCTGGGAGCCCAGAATGGTGCGCATATATTACGGGTTCACGACGTAAGAGAGGTAAGGCAGGCGTTGGATATTTTCGACAGCATAAATAAGAGATGAGCGTATTTAATCTATTGATAATTTGGAAGCCGGTCACAGAAGTATTAATACTCTGGTTTGTGATTTATCACATCATGCTCTTCTTTGAAGGGACCAGGGCCATACAGGTCTTGCGCGGGATAGTCATACTTTTGCTTGCGTTTTTTATCTTTCAGAAAACAAACCTGGTGATACTGGACTGGCTGCTTACCAAATTATTCGCTATTTCGGTTATCGCGATTCTGGTTATCTTCCATCCTGAGATAAGGCA
>JBAXNZ010000200.1:0-1775 GCA_037133515.1 bacterium | reverse complement strand
ATCAGTATCTAAGCGCATCCAGGAATAAGGTAATAACGTCAAATCGAATAATAAATCCCCTAGGCTTCCTCCCCTGCCTTCCCTGGTCTTAAAGGTATAATTACTATTTATCCTAAAATCAACCAGATCTACGCTTTTGTTCTCGCGCTTGGTCTGCAGCTTATTGGAAAGTTCAAGCGTAGCGGAATTGTTTCTTCCGATAGAATCCACGGAATCTATCTGCTTTAGCCTGCTGCTTTTAACCGTTGGTTCGTAATTATAGGAATAGGCTACGGTGGGAGTAATAATATGGCGCAGGCCGTTTATATCCAGGCCTAAGAAGTTTGACTTTATGTCAAAGATACGGTAAAACTTGGTGCTGGCGTCTGCCCCGCTATAAAAGATACTGCGGGGTGCCAAGCTTGCGCCACTAGAATCTTTATCGTAGAAGGTCTCCCGGTTCATTACGAAAGGGGTAAGTTGAATAAAAGAGACCCTCATGGGCAGAGAAAATTTATTGCTGGTATCAAACCTGTTCATGCTGATATCATTTGTAGCATCGCTTGGTACAGGGTATTTGTAATTAAAACTTGCAAGTGATGAGGTATTCTCAAAATAGAAAGGAGTTTCCCCTATCTTTAAATTGGGTAGGCTGTATTTTATCTCCGGTAGTTTTTCTAATTGGCTATACCAGCGGTTGATGCGCTTCTGCACCGTAATATCTACGCTTGAGTAACTGAAGCTATGGTGCAGCAGTGTATAGGATAAGGGCTGGGAGTCCTTTTCGTATTCGCGGAAGAAATAATCCTTAAGCATATTATACTGCGTGCCTAGGATCGACCTTTTAGAGTCTGTTATTTTGTAATATTCCGAGACGAGATTTGTCCTTTCGTCTATATCCCACTGATGACGCCAGCGTATTAGATACCTCTCGAAATTAGCGGGGGTATTCTGAGGAAGATTGGTTGGTTCTTCGTGCGAATAATAATATTTAAAATCCCCCTTGCCGAAATTCTCGCTCTTGTAGTTTGCCCCGAATCCTTCGGCTACGCCAAGTTTAGAGCGCACATCAAAATAAATCCTGCCGCTTAGGTTATCGGTAAGTTTATAGCGCCAGGCAGTCAAGATATAGCCGCCCCAATCTTTTCTTTTTCCCGGGGTTACCTGCACATGCATAATCGGGTCTTTAAGGCTCTGGTTATATTGCGGCAGGTAACCTACGGGGAGGCCCCGCACGTACATAGTGGCGTCGCGGATCTGAACTTTATCTCCGGGGAAGAAGTTCATGCGCCTGGACTTAAGGCGATAGTGCGGTTTATCTAAATCACAGGTAGTCATATAGCCGCGTTTAGCGATAAACTCCGCATCACTTATCTTATCCACTTTCTCCGACCTGCCAAAATAAGGATTAACCCTAAAAGATGGCTCCAGGATAGTCCCTGTCTTAGCCGCAAAATTATACCTTATCTTTTCTCCTTCTATTACGCCCTTGGCGTCTTCCATCCTGGCGTTGCCCAGAGCCACGCCTTCCTTAGTCTGAGTATTGACCACCAGCTTCTGGCAGGTAAGTTTAGTGCCTTTATAAATCACTGAAACATTTCCAGTAGCTGAGATTTCTTTGCTGTCGCTTAAATACTCTACGGTGTCTCCGTTGACGGTAATCGCCGCAGGGGCTGCCTCTTTATTCAAGTCATCTTCGGCTAAAATAATTCCGGGGAGAAAGAAAAGGGCAAGAACGAGAAGTTTAATGAGTTTTCGGGAAGGTTTTAACATACGTTTATTTTTTGGGGATTTTC
>JBAXNZ010000199.1:0-1797 GCA_037133515.1 bacterium | reverse complement strand
AAATTGTGCGTTGAAAAATTTTCAGGCATTAAAAGCGATCGCGATCAATACTATGGCAGGGGCGACGCTGGTGCCGGTGAGCGGCGGCGGGTAGTTATTGCCAGATCCCTGGCGCAGGAGCCTGTGCTTTTAGTCCTGGATGAGCCGACTTCACACCTGGATATCGGACATCAGATACAAATCCTGGATTTGCTGAAAAAACTCAACCGCCAGAATAAGCTCACCATTACCATGATCCTGCATGATTTGAACCTGGCAAGCGCCTATTCCAACCGCATTGCTCTACTGGATAAGGGAGCTATCTTTAAAGAAGGCAGGCCCGAAGATGTGCTTACCTATCAGAACATTGAAGCAGTATATAAGACTATTGTTCTGGTAAATGAGAACCCCGTAACGCACAGGCCAAACGTGATTTTAGTGCCGGGAGAGAAATAATGGTAACGCGGCTGTTTTTAATCCGTCATGGCATAACCAAATGGAATAAAGAAAGGCGCTACTGCGGCTATAAAGACGTAGCCTTAAGCAACGAGGGAAAAGCCCAGGCCTGGAAATTAGAAAAAAGCCTTAAAGGTATTAATTTTGACAGGGTCTACTGCAGCGACAGGAAAAGGGCGCTAGAGACCTGCAGGATAATTTTTCATAGAGCCAGGATTACTAAAGTAAAAGGCCTAAGAGAGATCCATTTCGGCGTGCTTGAGGGATTGCACCATAAAGAGATTATGGCTAAATACGCTTTCGTCTATAAAAAGTGGCTGAAAGACCCTTTTAAACATAATATCCCCCGGGCAGAGCCGATGAATGCCTTTAAAAAGAGGGTCAGGGCAAGCATAAAAAAGATTGTTTCTCTTAATTCCGGCAAAAGCGTAGCTGTGATCTGCCATGGCGGCTCAATAGGCGTATTTATCAGCGACATATTAAAAAATAGGAATTTCTGGCGCCATGTGCCGGCTGCGGCGAGTATAACTGTCGTGGAATACAAAAAAGGTAAACCCAAACTAAAGCAGTTTAACGATATAAAGCATTTGAGGTAAGCGATGGGTAAGATAATCCTGATTTTAGGGGGAGCAAGGAGCGGTAAGAGCACCTATGCCCTGGGCCTGGCAAAGAAGCATAAGAAAGTAGCCTTTGTCGCTACCTGCCAGGGCCTGGATAAAGAGATGCGGGAGAGAATCCGGCTGCACAAAGAAACCAGGCCTTTGCATTGGCAGACCTTTGAAGAAAACAAGGAGCTCGCGCCTTTATTGATGAAGATCGGTAACTCCTTTGACTGTATCCTTATTGACTGCTTAACCCTTCTGGTAGCAAATCTTATTTTAAGCGGGGATAATGAGGCGCAGGTTCTTAAAAAAATCAGGGCAATGCTGGCTGCCTTAAGAAAAAGGAAAGCAAGAGCGATCCTTGTTTCTAACGAGGTGGGTTTAGGACTGGTGCCCGCGAACAAGCTGGGCAGAGAATTCCGTGATATTGCCGGCAAGGTAAACCAGATGGTGGCAGGAGAGACTGATGAGGTATTTTTTACTCTCTCCGGATTGCCTTTGAAGGTGAAATAGTGGAAAAAATAAAGAAAACAATTGCAAGCATCTCTGGTCTTGATCAAGCTATAATCAAGAAGACGCAAAGCAGGCTGGATAGCCTGACTAAGCCCATGGGAAGTTTGGGCAGATTGGAAGAGTTAGCTAAGCAGATCTGCGGTATCGCCGCAAAAGAGAGCCCGCTTTTGCGCAATAAAGTTATTTTTACCCTGGCCTCAGACCACGGAGTAACTGAAGAAGGAGTCAGTCCTTATCCCAAAGAAGT
>JBAXNZ010000198.1:0-1798 GCA_037133515.1 bacterium | reverse complement strand
TGTTTCTGGAGACACCAGTTTTTCAGTATGTCCAGGATAAAGGCGCGGTCTATGGCTGTATTCATAGGATCAATGATCTTATCCTTTTGCATCCTCAGACTGCTCTTGATGTGCAGATGTTTGGTTCCTTTTTACACTTTATTGCCCAGCCAGGTAACGAAGATATCAACGCCGCCTTTGAGATGATGGCTAATCCCACTGCCCAGAAAGGTGGGATGGCTCTAACTATAAATGACAGGCAGCTTATTCTCTTGGAAGGTTTAACTACTCAGTCTCCCGCGATCAAGGCACTTTTAGATAAGCTTACCAATAAAGAATTAAGCCGTACCGAGGGCCACCATGGCGTACCTTACAACCGGCTTTATGGTTATTATAATATCGCTGCCCTGGTTCATGCCATACAAACTGAGGATATGCCCTTATCGATTAAGGCTAAAAAAGGAATTATTACTCCAGAGATACCTACAGGTGATGTGACCTGGTTTAAAGGCGTAAGGGCTATCGCCATGGTCAGGAAGGTTGACCTCTTCATTGCTAGCGGCATTCTGCCTAACGAGCAGCGCGATGGTAATAACGACGCTATTAGAGATGAAAATAACCAGCCTAAAAAGGCTTGGTCTGCTGAAGATGGCGGGACTGGTTCTATTATCCATGATTGTAAGGCAGATATATATATTAAAGATGGGCTGGATGTAGTCTGGATATTAGATGATTCTGAGGGAAAGTTATTTGGAGAAAAGTATTATGTAGAAAAGAATATCAATGAAGCCATCGGGCAGCAGCAGCCGCGTCAAGAGATTAATGCTGTATTGCTTGCTCCCTTGCAAGCAGATTCAGCAACTAAAACTTTTGCGCGCTTGCTCAGGATGAATAGTGAGCTTCTTAAGCAGAAGATAGATTATTTAGTTAGCTTAAAAGAGCAGGGCAGGTTGGCTACCCGTAATGGCAACATACCGCTAAGTTTATTGCGCTATAGCTTGGCTACGCTTAAAGAGCGCGTTGGGTTATTGGAGCAATACGGGCTAAAGTTGAATACCGCTGCTATAAGATTAAAAAATTCCCAGTTAGAAAAAAGATTTTTGACTATAACCAGCAGACTAAGCTTAGAAGCTGCTTACAAAGGGATTAACGGGGCGGCTGAGGAAATGGTTGGAAAAGGCAAAGCGCCGAAGCCGATGCAGGATAAAGAGATTTACGCTATTAGTTGCGTTATCCCTTCTTCTGAATTTCCCGTTGAAATGCGCGAGCAATTAGAACGCATTAAGGCCGAACTGGCAAAGGATTATCCTGAGCTTGAATTTATGCCTGCTGAATTATTGCATACGACTGTTTTTATTGTTTTCTATGATATTCTTCCGGAGCAGGTGGAGGCTAATACTCCCCGGCTCACCGAAATAATGGCAGGGCAAGTCAGGGAACAGATAGCGGCGGTAATTCGCGCTGGCCAATTACGGTATAGATTTACGGGAATCAGCCTGGGGCCCGACGGCGGAATTTTTGCGCAGGGATACGTGGAGGACGAGGCAATCTTTGGGCTGAGGGATTATTTAGGAAAGCTTTACCCTAATCCCGCGCGCAGGACGCCGTTATGCCATATATCCTTGGCGAGGGTTGTCAGGTCGATTACGCCTGAGCGTTTTAAAGGATTGGATAAAACAATCAGGCAATATAGTGCATTGAATTTAGGGGAAGTAGCTGTATCGCATCTCTCGATTTTTGAATGCTACGACAGGTTTGGTATGCACAGAGGCATTCCTGTTGATATAGCATTGCCGGCTATATCTTCGACCTCCGCCCG
>JBAXNZ010000197.1:0-1825 GCA_037133515.1 bacterium | reverse complement strand
CCGTACCGCGGCCTGCCATATTGGTGGCAATAGTTACGGCCTTAAACCTTCCTGCCTGAGCAACAATCTGCGCCTCTTGCTCATGGTATTTGGCATTGAGTACCTGGTGAGTTATTCCGCGCCTCTTAAGCAATAGAGAGAGCTGCTCTGATTTATTTATAGAGATAGTGCCCACCAGCACCGGCCTGCCTAACTCATAAAGCCTGTAGATCTCCTCAACTACTGCATCAAATTTTTCTTTCTCTGTCTTATAAACACGGTCAGGGTAATTATTACGTATCAGGGGGCGATTAGTAGGGATAACCACTACATCAAGCTTATAGATGCCCTTAAATTCATTGGCCTCGGTAAAGGCAGTGCCGGTCATGCCGGCTAATTTCTCATACATCCTGAAATAATTCTGAAAGGTAATAGTGGCTAAGGTCTGGTTTTCCCGCTCTATCTTCATGCCTTCTTTTGCCTCGACTGCCTGATGCAGGCCGTCTGACCAGCGCCTCCCCGGCATCATCCTGCCGGTAAACTCATCGACTATAATTACCTCCCCCTCTTTGACTACGTAATCTACGTCGCGGCTAAAAAACTCTTTTGCCCGAAGGGCCTGAAGGATATGGTGGCGGTACTCCATGGTCTCTATAGTGTGTAGGGTATCGATCCCCCAAAGCTTGGCTGTTTTTGCCTCCCCCTCTTCATTCAAGGATATGGTCTTTGCCTTTTCATCGGCAAGATAATCGTATCCCTTGGAAAGGTCCTCTCCTTTATATTTGGCATCTATTTCATCTCTTTCAGTGATGCGCCTGCCGCGCAACTGCTCGGAGATCTTTTTGGCAGTATAGTATTTATCCGTGGATTCCTCCGCAGGCCCGGAGATAATCAAGGGGGTGCGCGCCTCATCGATTAAGATGGAATCTACCTCATCCACTATCGCGTAATAAAAAGGGCGTTGCGCTAAATCCCCTAAATCATATTTCATATTGTCGCGCAGGTAATCAAAACCGAATTCGTTATTGGTCCCGTAGGTGATATCGCAGGCGTATTCCTTCTTTCTTTGTTCATCTGACATATCATGCTGAATCGCGCCAACCCTTAAACCTAAGAATTCATAGACCGGCCCCATCCATTCACGGTCTCGCTTGGCCAGGTAATCATTGACGGTAACAATATGCACCCCCAGGCCCAGGAGCGCATTGAGATACGCCGGGAGTGTCGCCACCAAGGTCTTTCCTTCTCCCGTAGCCATCTCGGCAATCCTGCCTTCATGCAAAACCATCCCTCCGGCTATCTGTGCGTCGAAGTGCCTAAGGCCTATAGTGCGACGGGATGCCTCGCGCACAACCGCAAAGGCCTGCGGCAATACCTCTTCAAAGATTTTATTGCGGGCAAGTTTTATACTCTCCTTTATCCGGTCTTTTTCTTCCGGGATAGCTACCTCTAAAAGAGACTGCCGTAATTCTTCTAAACGGCCTTCATATTCCTTTGACTTACTGACTAGGTGTTGCCTAAACTCCTGCGTTTTAGCTTCGAGCTCGGCATCGCTTAAGCTGCTTATCCCGGCCTCTAATGAATTAACCTCATCTACGGTCCTGGCCAGCTCCACTATCTTATTTAGTGATGGGCTTGGCATATCTAAATGTAAAACCATATTCACCTGCGGGAATCTGCGCTTGATCTGATTCTGCTTGCTGTTTAAAATTATTTTCTTAATTAAACCTAACATTTTATATCGCCTATCTTAGTCTTTGCGTATGCTGGACTTAAGGTATGTTTCGATAAATTCATCAAGGCCGCCATCCATCACTTTGGCAACGTCTCCGGTTTCAAAATCTGT
>JBAXNZ010000196.1:0-1827 GCA_037133515.1 bacterium | reverse complement strand
GACTAGGGTTTCGGCAACGGTTTTGCGGGCTCTCCTTAGGGTGCGGCTAAAGGTTTGCTGGGAGATATGCATGGATTGCGCAGCCTCAATTTGGCTTAATCCCATAAAATCTACCAGGCGGATTGCCTCAAATTCATCCATAGCCAGGTTAGCCTCATCCGGCCGTCCTGCCCTGCCTCGCGGGCTAAACTGGCTGATTTTGGGGTCTAAACGCACAATCCTGTACTTCTTGGGCCTGCCTCTAGGTTTCATTATTATGGATTTACTTAGACTTACTTAGCTTTAACGCCCCGGTTATTATGAGTACCTACCCAATTTTAAACCCAGGGTTATTATGGGTTCCTACTCTTAAATAGCTAATTTTAAGGGCCTTTCCAAGCTGTAAGAAAGGCCCTGTGTTTCTAGGAAGTTATTTCTTAGGGATCGAGATCGGCATCTCCTTCATCATGCCTGTCATGCCTGTGCCCATACCCCTACACGTCATCTTATTGTAAAACTTAACCTTACCAATCAGGCCGTTTAATATCAACAACCCTGCTGCCACGATAATAGCTATCCCGATAGCGTAACCTACGGCCTTCATAACTCCGCGTTCCTTCTTAGCTGACAAACAGACAAAGTAACCTGCGGCCAAAGCTGCTAATAAAGCTGCTCCTGGTAAACCTACACTCATGCAAAGCATTGCGTTCATGCTATTACCCCCCTTCTATTTACTTTTAAGGCAGACAATATCATTCCTGCGCACCCGGGAATTTACCATCAGCCCGATTTCCTGGCCTTTCTGAGCTAAGGTTATGGGAATGCGGTCTATCTGCATTGAAGTTATGACCTGAACAAAGTCCGTGGTATGGCCCTTTACCTTAACAGTGTCCCCAACTTTTAAGGGTGCGTTCAATTTTACTACTGCAGCCCGCACATGGGGAAAATAATGGGTAATAATACCTACGGCCTTGGCACCCAGTATCCTTTTTTTACCAAGCGCTGCCTTCTTAGTTACTTTTTTGACAACCTTTTTCCTCTTAATAACTTTTTTAACGGATTTCTTCTGCGGGGCGGCTTTTTTACGAAGCGGCTTTCTCTTAACTACCTTTTTTCTGGCAGGCTTCTTGACTGCCTTTTTCTTCTTTTTGGCAACCATAGTCAACCTCCTTGGTTAGAATTTCTCCCAGTGTATAATTTTCTTTAACGCTCTTTTTAGGGGCGGATTAACCCGGCTTTTAGAATAACCTAAAGCAACAAGGCTTACTAATTTTAAATCTCCGGGCGCAGCCAGTAGTTCTTTTACCTTTTCACAATAATCTTTTTTATCGCCCGCTACCCAGCAACTATCCAAGCCTAAATCAACGGCAGCAAGCAGTATATTCTCTGTAGCAGCCGAGCCGTCTTCCAGATAATATTTGGTATCCTGCGATAACACCGCAATACAGCAGGAGCAGTCAGAAATAAAACGCCCGTTTTCTGCCAGTTGCGCCAGTTTCTCTAAGGTTTCTTTTTTAGTAATAGCCACGAAGTCCAAGGGCTGGACATTTCTGGCAGTGGGCGCCAGGCGGGCACAGTCAATCAATTCTTCGATTAACGGCTCGGGGATGGGCTTGCCGTTAAAACTACGGCAACTATGACGCTGTTTAATAGCTTCTTGCGTCTGCATAATCTAAACTATAGGGCAATCTTGTCCGCAATATCCGCTACAATCAGAAGGCGACTGTACTTACCCAAGGATGCCTCAAATATTCCCCAGAGGGAGCAGCACAAAAACATCATAAAACCTAACCATCCGATCAGCCAGCCTAATACCGGTATGATAGAAAGGATAAAAATCGCGCTTTC
>JBAXNZ010000195.1:0-1837 GCA_037133515.1 bacterium | reverse complement strand
TATTGACCTGGTTGCATGCATCATTTATCGCGGAAAGACGTTTGGGAATATTTTTAAATACTTAAAGGCTACCTTCGACAAACCGATCCTGCTTAGTGAGTTCGGCGCAGATGCATATGACGCTTATCTTAAGAAAGAAGATCAGAATATGCAGGCATTTTTTCTGGAATCGCAGTGGCGCCAGATTTACGAGAATATAGCTAATAACAAAAAAGGCGCTGGTAATTGTTTGGGCGGGGCTATCTTTGAGTGGAGCGATGAGTGGTGGAAGCATAACGAATCAGACCCCTCAACCTGGGATATTCATGATACAGAATCAAACTGGTCTAACGGCAGCTATTATTTTGATATTCGGGTTAAGGATAACAAGAATATGAATGAGGAGTGGTTTGGCCTGGTGGCGCTCTCTCAGGATTTGGAAAATGGGATCAATAAGCGCTCCCCGCGCAAGGCCTACTATGTAATAAGAGAGTTTTGGAAGAATCCTACGGTAAGAGCTAAAAAATAATGAAGACAAGGATTTGGATAATCTTAAGCTTATTTTTATTCTACTCTAACCCCGCAGTCTTTGCCCAGCAGGATAATAAATTGGTCAACCTCACCAAACAGATTATAGAGTCCCGGGTCAATACTGAGCTTTATTCCGGTTTTGACGAATTAAAAGACATCTATTTTAAAGACCATAGATATACCGATTTTGTGGAGTTTCTGCTCTCGCTCAATAAGCAACGAAAAGAACTGGAGCCTTTTACGGATTATTATATTGCCCTGGGCCGCTACCAGCAACTTAAATACCTGGAGGAGTCTCAGGGTTGGGATGAGTATTTCAGCCAGGGTAATTTATACAGAGACCAGATAAGCTCAGGCTGCCAGAGGGCAATCAAGGCTACCAGCCCTAAAGATAAATTAAATGTTGGCGCTAGGCTAATACTTTGGAAATATCACCAGGACCAGCAGGATTCTTTTACCCAGGAGGCCTTAACTAGCCTTATGGAGGGTGTTTTGGAATACGCAAAAGAGGCCATGGACTTTATCCCCATTAAGCAGGCAGCGGATGAACTTTATGCCTACAACGAAAAGGCCAAGGCCAAAGAGCTTTATCTGCTTTATGTGAATAAGCTGGTGGGTTACGACCGGGTTACGGATGAAGAACTAAAAAAGATTGCCGTTGGTTTTTACCAGGAGAACAACCTAGAGCTTTCCGAGATGGTCTATGATATTTATCTTGAAAAAATAATGAAGGGCCTGCCAAAGGAAAAATTTTTGGCAGCCATGGTAGAGGTTGCCAGGCAGTTTTCTTATAAAGAAGAAGGGCTCATGGATATGGCTTATGCCGAGAGGATTTTCCATAAGATAGAAGAGATAGGCGGCCAAGAGGCCTTTAATGAAGAGCTAACCTACTTGCGTGGCTTTAACCTGGAGAAGTCTAGGGATTATTCGCGTGCCGGTGAGATTTATCAACGCGTATATGACCGGTATCTGACCGGGGTTTACCGTGATGAAGTAGAATTTAAGTTAGGGGTTATCCATACCTATATATTTCGGGATATAGCAACCGGAAGGGGTTATTTTAATAAGTTGTCTCAAAAAGCAATCCCCAGCCCGCAATCCATATCCAGTCTCTACCAGTTAGGCCTGCTTGCACAATGGCAGAACGATCCTATCAAGGCCAAGGGGTATTATGATGCGCTTCTGGCTTCTGCCGGAGATAATTTTTCCGAGACTGTTTCCTTGACAAAAGAAAGGATTGAAGAGCTTCTTCAGTCGCAGCCTATAGAATATAACCTGCGCACATTTCTGGATGTTTCTTTGCGTCCGGAAAACACAATCTTTGATA
>JBAXNZ010000194.1:0-1856 GCA_037133515.1 bacterium | reverse complement strand
CATGCTTTTATAGTTGTTACAGCTCTAACGCAGGAGGGGAGAGTATATTATCTTATAGATACCACTCTGAGACAATATTTCTGGTTTGAAAATAACGGTGAAAGAGTTAGGGCGGGTAGTCACTTTATGAAGCTTGATATAAATATTACTGAACGACTTCTCCGGGATGGCTTTGTTGTATTTGATGATTATGTTGCAGATATATACGGTAAAGTTTTTGGATTAACCGATGGTGAAATAGCGCTAAACCGCCACGCATTCTTTACAGGAGGTTATGGTTTTAATTATCAATATCCTGATGACTCTTTTACAATGGATTTTGAGGAATACACCCCTTTTATAGCAAGAGAGAGAAATATAAGAATTCAAAGTTATGTGCGTGGTCAAGGTGTAGTGTTAGGAAATCTATCTGTTGGATCCTCACCGGTGGGAAGAGGTAATTCTAGTATAAACAATGTCGTCGGTATCGATGGTTCGACAGTTTCACTATTAGCGTCTACTTCTAAAACTGGCGGCATTGATTTCCGCGCTCTGCCCATCGTCACCCAGGCAATGAGCAACTTGAGCCTGAATGTTTCCCGCATATCTCTAAGCAGCTTAGATGGTATTAATTTGAATAAAGAGTGAAAGGAGATAGAACGGTTAATTGACGCGGGAATTACCCCTTCAGCAGATAGAATTAAAGAATACCTGCAGATATCTTGCCTTAAAGGCAGTTCAGGCGAGGATACTCAAAAGGTCGTCTCCTGTATAGCGGATATTTTAAGATTGGAAGAAGAGCGCTGCGCTTCCACTGAACCGGTGCTCAAGGATATCTTAGTTGTGTTAGAATCCGGGAGGTCAAATCAAGAGTTAAAACAGGTATTCGCCGGAGTGTAGCGGAGGTTCCTGCCTACCGGCAGGTAGGTAAACCTCCGCTACGGCTTAATAATAAAGGGGTATATAAGGCCGATGAGCCGATAAATCACTAAAAATAACTAAAAAACTATGAAGAAAAAATTCCCTAAAATCCTATACTTTATTGTATGCTTTGTGCTTATCTTCCAGCAGTCGGGCTTTGCCCAGATTGCCGCTCAATTAGATATTGCCGGCAAGCTTGCCAGCTTCCACAACTCCCTGATAATAACAGATAAATTCCGTCCCGTTCACCTGCGCTACCTGCAATATATCCCTAAGGATAATAGCTTCAAGCTTCTTTTAGATAAAGGCGATCAGTTTTCTTCATCCGTCATTGCGAGCCCCGAAGGGGCGAAGCAATCTCCGGATGACGCTAAGCTTCAATCCGAAACCAAAACTCTCCTCAAGTACTTCTTCATCGGCCTATCCCTTCCCAATGATAGCTTCTGGGTAAATCTGCGTCCTGACTCGCCTGACAATATCATAGACCCTTATTTGGCTCAGACTGACATCGGTAAAATCATGCTGGAAGCAGATGTTCAGCTTAAAAAAGACACTGCCCTGGCTACTTCACCTGCTACCCCAACAGGCAAGCAATATTGGGATAAGCTCTATGCAAAAGCAGGAGAACTCTTTGGCTCTGAAAACTTAACCATCCCTACTTTAACCCGTCCCTGGATAGTCCCTGATGAAATCATTATCAGAGAGACTGCTGGCGCTGGCTCAGACCGTAGTGACGGTTTAAACCGTCACTACAAAGATCAAGCGCCTTCAGCCTATATCTATAAAGCTACCCTTAAGGTAATGCTGGAACAGGATTACCTGCAAAATGAGAGTAGGGGACATTTAAATGTCTCCTACAATTTTGATGACCCAAGATCCAAGCAACTCAATGAATACTCAAGCCAGCTTATAAGAGAACTAATCATTCCTAAACTAACCAAAGAGATCAACACCTC
>JBAXNZ010000193.1:0-1860 GCA_037133515.1 bacterium | reverse complement strand
GAGGCAGGGGTGGATTTCAAGAAGATATTTGTTTATCTTTTTCCCGTAGCGGTAAACTCCTTCTGCTTCATAATACTGGTAAGCTCTGATATGGTGCTGGTGAAGCTCTTTTTTAGCAGCGAGGAGGCGGGTTTTTATTCTCTGGCGCAGATGTTGGGTAAGATATTCTTGTTTCTTCCCGCGGCCATAAGCATAGTCTTATTGCCCAGGGCCAGCGGCCTGCATGCCCAAAATAGCGATACTACTTTAACCTTAAAAAAATCGATTATATATGCCCTTATATTAGGCTCTGTGGCAACGGCAGGATATAACCTTTTTCCGGGCCTTGCGCTGAATATACTCTCCGGAAAGGCGCTTGCCGAATCCATCCTTCTGGGCAGGTTTTTTAGCGTCTCAATGACTTTTTTTATGCTCATCTCCATTCTGACTATGTATTTTCTTTCTATCGAAGACCTGCGTTTTATTAAATATCTCGTTTTCTTTACCCTCTTACAGCTTCTGGGGATATTTGTATTCCATAAGAGCCTCATCCAGGTACAGCTGGTTATGTGCGTAAACGCGGCCCTACTTTTTATCATCCATATGTATCTGGCTTTTTTCAAAAAACCGGTTCAGGAAAAATGCAGAATCTAAAAGGTAAGGTCTCTGTGCTTATGCCTGCTTATAACGAAGCAGAGCTCATCTCATCCAACATTGAAGAAACCGTAAAGACATTTAATGATTTTGGCTGTTCCTGGGAGCTGATTATCGTTGATGACGGCTCAAGCGACGGCACCTATGAGAAGGCGCTAGCCTGCGCCGTTAAATATCCTGGCCTGATAACCGTTAAGAAGAACTCCTCGAACCTAGGAAAGGGCAGGGCCTTAAAGAAGGCGATTCATTACGTAAGCGGAGATTACGTGGTTTTCCTGGATGCTGACCTGGATCTGCACCCGGTATTGATCCAGACCCTTTTTGATATTATGCGCTTAGATAATGCCGATATTGTAATAGGCTCAAAAATGCATCCTAATTCCAGGGTGAGCTATCCGGCTCAGCGTAAAGTCATCAGCCTGTTTTATTACTGGTTAGTGAGGCTGTTGTTTAACCTTCCCTGCCGGGACACGCAGACGGGCCTAAAGTTGTTCAAGACAGAGGTGCTGCGCAATGTCCTTCCGCGCCTATTGGTAAAAGAATTCGCCTTTGATATAGAGCTCCTGGCAAACGCGCATCACCTGGGTTATAAGATTGCTGATGCACCTATCGTGATTAAGCCGCAAAGGCATTACGGCTGGCTCGGGCCAAAGACCACCCTTAAGACAGGCCTCGATACCCTGGCTGTGTTTTACAGGATGTTTATTTTAAGATACTATGACAATATCCATTATCATCGCCGTAAAAACCTGGCAAAAGAATTTAGAAGAATGCGTAAGTAGGTGCCTCGAACTTGATTTTCCCGATTTCGAAGTCATTATACTTCCGGATTATTCTTTACAGATGAATCTGGATAGTCGCATAAGGCTCATCCCTACCGCAGAGGTTACTCCTCCCAGAAAGAGAGATATTGGTATTAAGGAAGCAAAAGGCGATATAGTCGCGTTTATTGATGACGATGCCTATCCTATAAAAGACTGGCTTAAGCATGCCGCAGAAAACTTCAAAGACGATTCTGTGGCGGCTGTTTGTGGCCCTGCTGTTACCCCTGATTCTGATAGTTTAATGAAAAAGGCAAGTGGTGAGGTTTACTCCTCGACTTTAGTAAGCGCAAACTTTATTTATCGCTATATACCGAAGAAAAGGATGGAAGTCCAGGATTATCCCTCCTGTAATTTAATAGTGCGCAAGTCTGTGATCGAGGCCCTGGGGGGTTTTAATACCAAC
>JBAXNZ010000192.1:0-1864 GCA_037133515.1 bacterium | reverse complement strand
ACATTTTTGTTTATCGCGCACTATTTTAAGCTCTTTTCTACGGTAACAGTAATAGCCAATCTCTTTATAGTCCCCTTAGCTACCCTGATTACTCTCTCCGGGCTCGGCCTGGTAATGGTAGCCCTGCTCTGTCCAATCTTGGCCCCGCTCTTTGCTTGTAGTAGCGAGTTTCTGGTTTTGCTCTTGCTTAAAATAAACGGCTTTCTGGTTAACCTGCCTTTTGCCTGCCTAACATTGCCTTAAACAACATATGAATATGTTGACAAAAAGACTTGCCTATGTTAAAGTTTTACTATTATGAAACGTCTTATTCTGTTTTTAAGTATTATCTTTCTGGCAGTAGCGGCAACCCCCGCGTATTCTTACTGGATCTGGACGCCTAAGACAGGCAAGTGGATTAACCCTAAGACTGCGGTTAAATCCACCCCCAAAGAGCAGTTTGATTTCGCAAAGGGGCTTTACGATATCAAGAAATACGAGGATGCCAAGCGCGAGTTCAAGAAGCTCTTGCGAGCGTATCCTAAATCCGCAGAGGCCGCAGAGGGCCAGTATTACCTGGGCCTGACAGAGGAGGCCCAGGGGAATCTCTACGAGGCATACCTCGCTTACCAGAAGGTAATCGATAAATACCCGTTTTCAGAGAGAATACAGGAGATCATCGGCAGGGAGTATAAGATTGCCGAGGCCTTTATGGCAGGAGAAAAAAGAAAGGCCTTGGGGGTGCAGCTTCCGGTTGAGAATCCCTCAATTGAAATATTCACCAAGATCATTGATAATTCTACCTATGGTCCGCTAGCTTCAGCAGCGCAGTATAAGCTGGGCCTGGTGTTAAAGGGCCTTATGCGTTATTACGAGGCAGAGGAGGCCTTTAATAAGGTAATCGCCAATTACCCCGATAGCGAATGGGTAGAGGCAGCCAGGTTTCAGATCGCCTCCTGCCGCGCGAGTCTATCGCGCAGCTCTGACTACGACCAGGGAGCAACCCGTGAGGCTAAGGAGAAGTTTGAAAGCTTTGTAAAGGAGCATCCGGATGCCACGCTTTCCCGCGACGCAGAAAAGAATATAGAGCAACTGAGGGAGAAAGAGGCAGAGAGCAACTATAATATCGCCAGGTTCTACGAGAAACAGAAAGACTATAGAGCGGCGCGCATATATTATAACGACGTAGTAAATAATTACAGCTTTAGTCCATGGGCAGCCAAATGCCTGGAGAGGCTGCAGATAATGGAAAAAACGGAGAAGAAGAAAAAATGATTTACCGCAGATTAATATTCGCCTTAGTGCAGGTATTTTTCCTGTCTTTTGCTCTGGCCGGATGCGGCTATACTACGCGTTCTATGATCTCCAACAAATACAAGACTATCCATATCAAACAGTTTCTAAATAAAATAGACCTGACTACGGAGGGTGACGCCTACAACAAGTATAAAATCTACAAGCCTACCCTGGAAACAGACATTACTAAATCCGTCATCGATAGGTACCTTTTTGACGGGAATCTTAAGCCCGTAAAAGAAGAGAATGCAGACCTGGTCTTAAAGGGAGAGCTGATAGAGTTCAGGCGCGACCCCTTAAGGACAGAGAATGACGAGGTTCAGGAATACCGCGTTAATATTATGGTAAGTATAGCATTGTGGGATAAAAAAGAAAATAATCTGGTCTGGCAGGAAAGTAACTTTACCGGAGACTATACATATTATCCCTATTCCTCCAGTTTACCTGGTATAGCTAACTACAGAAAGACCGATGACCAGGCAGTGAATGAAGCTGTGACTGATTTATCCCGCCGTATTGTAGAACGCACAGTGGAGCAATGGTAGGCAAAGAAGCCTCACTCTACCTGCTTATCGGTGGGGATGTCTCC
>JBAXNZ010000191.1:0-1868 GCA_037133515.1 bacterium | reverse complement strand
TGCCCAGGTAATGGAGAATTTAGGGTTCACCAGGCATAAAGATTATTTAGATCAGTATGGTAGCCAGATCTTAGGTATTCATCTGCACGACCTCTTTGGCTGCCGCGACCATATGGCGCCTGGCAAAGGAGAGCTTGATTTTACAAAGGTCCTGCCTTACTTAAAGAAAGAAACCTTAAAAGTCATTGAGGCGCATTCACCAGCTACTGCAGGCGATTTAAAAGAAAGCAAAGCAATACTAGATAAGATCTTAAATGGCAAGCCCTAAGATAAGGCTTCCTGCTGTAGCAGGGCAGTTTTACAGTTCTTCGGCAACTGAACTTAAACAACAGGTAGAAGAGGCTATTGACCGTAAGGCGATCAAGATAAATGCGATAGCCTGTATTCTTCCGCATGCCGGATATATGTATTCCGGCTCAGTTGCTGGTCAGACAGTCTCTTGTATTGATATAAAAGATAAAGTAATACTTCTTGGGCCAAATCATACCGGCTTAGGAAGCCTTTTTAGTATTATGACTGAAGGAAGTTGGAAGATGCCCATGGGTGAGGTGGAGATAGATTCTGATTTAGCCAAAGCCATATTAAAGGGCTGCCAGCATCTGGATGATGATGTCACCGCGCATCTACATGAACACTCACTGGAAGTAGAGCTACCATTTCTGCAATATTTTAAAACTGATTTTAAAATCGTGCCTATCGCCCTATTATCCGATGATATTCTTGTGCTTAAGGATATAGGCCGTGATATTTCCGAAACTATTAAGTCTAGGAAATTAAAAGATTCAGTTTTACTGATAGCGAGTTCCGATATGACCCATTATGAACCAGAACCACAGGCGCGCAAAAAAGATAACGCAGCAATAGAGGCAATATTAGAATTAAACGAGGACAAGCTTATAAATACTATCTCGCGCTTAGGTGTCTCTATGTGCGGTTATGCGCCAGTGGTAACTATGCTTTCTGCTGCCAAGGCATTGGGAGCAACCAAGGCCAAACTGGTAAAATACCAGACCAGCGGGGATGTTACAGGAGATAAAAGCAGCGTAGTAGGCTACGCGGGAATTATTATCAGCTAAAAAGGATAAAATATGGAGAGCCCGGAGAAAAAAATTGACCAAGACTGGAAAGAAACAGCAAAGAAGGAAAAAGAGGCCTTAAATAAAAACAGTCAGCTCCTCCCGGAGGCAAATTTTAACTTCTTTGTCACCACTTTAGCAATCCAGGCATCTATTGCTATGGGGATAATGGAGAACCCAGTAGACGGTAAGAAAGAGGAGAATCTGCCACAGGCCAGATTCCTCATCGATACCCTGATATTATTAAGGGATAAGACAAAAGGAAATCTCACCCCCGAGGAAACCACGCTTTTAGAAAATGTGCTTTATGAATTAAGAATGAGTTATATTGGTAAGACCAAGGGAGGTTCGTAATGATAGATAAGACATTGTTGGATATCCTGGCCTGCCCTGCCTGCAAAGGCGATGTAGAGTTAAGGGATGAAAGAATAGTCTGTAAAAAATGCGCTACAAAGTACCCGATTAAGGACGGCATCCCGGTGATGCTCATAGATGAGGCAGAATGAAAAAGATCTTAGTTATACACGGGCCTAATTTAGATTTGCTTGGACAGAGGGAACCTGGTGTTTACGGCAGGACGACGCTTAAGCAGATAAACAATGAGCTGCTTAAGCTTGCCAAGAAACACAAAGTCAGCCTTAAGATTGTGCAGTCTAATCACGAAGGCCAGATCGTAGACCTAATCGGCAAGAGCAAAAATAAATACCTCGGCCTATTGATTAATCCTGCTGCTTATACCCATACTACTCTCGCTATCAGGGATGCGATTGCAGCCTCGTCAATTTGGACGGG
>JBAXNZ010000190.1:0-1966 GCA_037133515.1 bacterium | reverse complement strand
TAATAAAGTTAAAGGTAGCGCTAAACACAGGAGATATGATCAGGGTTAAAGGGCATACCACTGATTTTAAGCAGGCTGCTGATTCGCTGCAGATAGACCGCGTACCGGTAACTAACGCCAAAAAGGGGGATGAAATCGGCCTTTTGGTGGATTCACGCGTGCGCCAGCATGATAAAGTATATAAAATATGAAGTACAAATGCCAGGTCTGTGAGCGCGATATCGATGATTTTGTCAGCCTTGCCCATATCAAAGCTGAGGAATATCTCCTTGAGCTTATCCGTAAGGACCACCCTGAATGGCATGAAAAGAACAAGACTTGCCATAAGTGCGTGGAGTATTACCGTAAATTAGTCAAGGATAATGAGATTTAAGGGAGGATTACAATGTACTGCTGTACTAGTCTAAATCAAGCTCTGTGGCTCGTAGTTTTAGGCTTGGGCTATATGGTTCTTTTAATGGCTAAGAAGGAGGGGGGAGGGGTAAAGAAAATAGGCCTGATTATAGGCGCATTTTTGGTGGTTTTTAGCGGCCTGGCGCTGGCAGCTAACCTTCTGTTAAAGGCTAGATTTTTCTATAAAGGATGCCCTCTTAGTAGCCGCCCAGAATCTTCAAGTTTTATTAAAGAACAGGACTCTCCAGAGCTAGATTTTCCCATTAAAAAATAGTAGTATACCCGGCCTGCTTTGAGCTGATCTCAAGCAGGCCTTTCAAATAAGCTATTTACGAGTAAGTACCCAAAATAACCAGGGCGTTAAGAGTAAGTAAGTTTAGGTAAAATGAAGCCTCGAGGAAGACCCAAGAAATGCCGTATAATAAGAGCTGACCCCAGGATAAGCCAGTTTAGCCCAAGAGGCAAGCCCGGAAGGCCGGACGAAGTTACCCTGAACATGGATCAATTTGAAGCCCTGCGTTTGGCAGATTTTAACGGCTTGGCCCAGAAAGAGGCAGCTAAATCTATGCAAATCTCCCAACAAACCTTCAGCCGGATCCTTAAGAAGGCGCATAAAGCTATAGCAGAAGCCCTGGTAAAAGGCAATATAATCCGCATCATAGCCTAAAATCCCTTTGTGCTCAACTTCCTATAATATATCTTATGTTAACTTGGGCATATGGGAAGAATTGTATCTAACGTATTGAATAGCAATGAGTTACAGTATGTAGGGATTTTCCTGTGGATAAGTGATTTTTGACTTACTCGAACTTACTTATATTCCGCATATTCTACATTTAAAAACGGATACTCACCCTTTCTGACACCGCCAGCTTATAGCTACTTAAAATCTTTCTATATAGGCACCGGCCTTTATCCTATACTAGGTTCCCCCTCTTTTTATCTTTTTAGCTATTTCAACAGCTAAAAAATAGGTCTATAAACCCTAAAAAAGTAATTATTTTTTGGGGTTTTATTTTATGTTTTTTAGAGATTTTAAGGTGTTTTGGGAGGATTATGCTAGGATTAAGAAAGGAATAATATAAGGTTTGGGTTTTGGGTTGCTAAACCCGGGGGTTTATGGAAGGGTTTTAATAGCCGTTTTCAAATATTATATCGCAGCGGGATATCTTAGAGATAACCCGGTCATCTACTGTATGCAGGCCCTCTACTACTGCCTCAAAATTCTTGCCACCTTTGGCCTGAAGGCCGGCTATCTTTAAGGTCCCTGTTCCTGCTACCTTAGCATGGATATACAAAATAACCTTAAAAACCGCCATGCTGTAGTTAATGGTAGAGTTGTTTTTTATCTCTCCGTTAACATATATTTCATTACCCGTAAAGCCTTTGCTGAAATTGATATTATAGTAGGGGAAATCGACTTGGTTCATGGGGTGGTTTTTATCTCAACACCCTTGTTTTTTAGGTATTCAAAGGCCCTTTTTAGCTCTTCCTCCGCCCCTTCCAGTATAATGATAGCCCAGCCGACCTCCGTAGAAAAAGAGGCCTCCAGGATGCTCAGGGTAATCTTAAA
>JBAXNZ010000189.1:0-1968 GCA_037133515.1 bacterium | reverse complement strand
GTGCCGACTGACCATCAGGTAGAGAGGGGCGTCCTCCTTCAGGAAGATGGACGGCGGCAAAGACGCTAAGCTAGAATTAAACGGCCCGGATAATTACCAGTTACCGCAGGGCAGCAAATCGCTGCCATTAGCAATTATAGTGGAGGTGGCAGGCCGCAAGATGCAGAAAGACTTTGAGCCTATTTTAGAACGCCAGATTCACCGTTTCGTAAATTATGCCATGGGCCTGATGCATGTGGGCCAGCGGGATATGAACTGGATTCGTATCTCCAAGGATACCTTCCAGAAGGGTTTTCGTCTTAAACACATCGGCGTTATCCTGCACGCCATGCTGCATCAGGAATATAACGCTATCGTTGATAAAGTAGAGGTGAAGCTCTATACCAGGCAGGCAGATATTGAAAGGCTACTACCTGCGGCCAAGAAAAGTTATGACGAGCGCGACGAGCGTATCGGCGGGATGGTGGACGAAAGCGTGGATACCTTTTATTCCTGCCTCTTGTGCCAGTCATTCGCGCCTAATCATGTTTGTATTATTACTCCGGAACGTTTAGGTTTATGCGGGGCCTATTCCTGGCTGGATGCCAAGGCCTCTTTTGAAATTACCCCAACAGGTCCTAACCAGCCGATTAAAAAGGGGGAGATTTTAGATAATAATTCAGGGCAATGGAAAAACATTAATGATTTTGTGTATCAGAAGTCCAACAAGACCATTGAAAGGGTAAACATGTATTCTCTGATGGATTCTCCACAATCCTCCTGTGGTTGTTTCGAATGTATCGCCGCCATTGTGCCCGAGGTTAACGGAGTGATGGTAGTGCACCGCGATTATTCCGGGTCTACTCCTTCAGGAATGTCTTTCACTACTTTAGCAGGTTCGGTAGGCGGCGGAGTACAGACCCCGGGATTTTTAGGCATAGGCAAACTCTACGTCGTCAGCAAAAAATTTATCGCTGCCGAAGGCGGATTAAAACGCTTAGTATGGATGCCAATGGAATTAAAGGAGCTCTTGAGGGATAAATTCAAGAAACGCGCAGCGGATTTAGGAGAACCGAACCTCCTGGATAAGATTGCGGATGAGACTACGGCCACCAATGCCGAAGAGTTAGCGGATTTTTTAACCAAGGTCCGGCACCCGGTTCTGGAGATGCCGCCGTTATTGTAAATTTTTCTTGACCTTTCCTGACTTTTCTTATATATTAAAGACGAGAATGTCAAAACATCCCGCAAAACTTTTTTCTTTTTATCTGATTACAATAGGGGCATTGTCTTTGTGTTTAGGGTTGAATCTCTGCGCTGCTAAGGAACTTTCTCCTATGCAAGAGCAGGCCTTAAATTACCGCGACAGGGGATTAGAATTACAAAGGCAAGGCAACCTTGAGGAGGCCTTGTCTTTTTATCAAAAGGCTCTTCTTGCTTGTCCGGAATACACGGTAGCCTATAATGATGCAGGTGTTATCCTGGAGGGGCTAGGGCGAATAGAGGAAGCTAAGGAGATGTACTTCAAGGCTATAAAGGTAGACCCGGATTACGTCAACAGCTATTCTAACCTGGCAATTATTTACGAAGGAGAGGGTAATTATACTGAAGCCTTAAACTACTGGATGAAGCGGGCTACTTTCGGTGCGCCCGATGACCCCTGGACAGAAGCAGCCCGGCGCAGGATAGACGATATTACTGAGGCCTATCCTGAGGCTTACAGTGCCAGCAGCCAGCAATTCAAAAGCCGCCTCATGGCTTCGGAGCGAGAAGTGGTATCTCTGGATATGAATGCCGAGGAAGCTGCCGTGGTTTCCCAGCAAAATCTGGATAACAGGACCCGCGCTGCCAATTACCTTAAGCGCGCCAAGGATAATTTCGCCAAAGGTCAGTATGTGGAGGCCTTAAAAGAGGCTACCTATGCCGAGTATCTTGACCCCGACGATAATCTCATGATCAAATCTTTTATAGGACAGGTTCGTAAAAAAC
>JBAXNZ010000188.1:0-1995 GCA_037133515.1 bacterium | reverse complement strand
AGCTGGATACGTTCTCGCGAGAGGACCAATATGGAATCCAAGAAACTAAAGAGCGCCACAACTGCCGGGTCAGTCATATCGTCTGCAGGCACATAGACCGCCTCAACGGCAGTTACGGAGCCTCCAGTCTCTTTAGATGACCTGATCCTCTCGTGGAATTCGCTCGCCTCCGATATCAGAGTAGGCTGATACCCGGTCTCAGAAGGCACACGGCCAAGCAAAGTGGATATCTCAGCCCCCGCCTGGACAAAACGGAAGATATTATCTACGAACAGAAGCACATCCTGGTTCTTGCGCTGTATGGATTCGGCCATGGTAATCCCGGTCATCGCCACCCCGAAACGCGCACCCGGCGGCTCATTCATCTGGCCGAAGACCATCATCGTCTTAGAAAGTACCTCATGTTTAAGGAGCTCGAAATAAAGCTCATTACCCTCACGGATGCGCTCGCCCACCCCTACGAATACGCAGCTACCCTGGTATTTCTTAACGATATGCTGAATAATCTCCAGGGTCAGGATACTTTTACCCAATGCAGCTCCTCCTAAGATCCCGGTCTTACTGCCTTTGACTAGAGGAAAGAGCAGGTCAATAATCTTAACTCCTGTCTCCATTACCTCAAAGCTCTTTTTAGGGTCATTAGTGATTTTTGTAAGGCTACCCATATCTTTCTTGCGTATGGGCATCCTCTCCAGGCACTTAAGCTCTCCCTTATTATCTATTGGTTCTCCAAGCATATTGATGATACGGCCGTAAAGCGCATCTCCTACCGGCACATCAATAGCATTGCCTGAGACCTCAGCCTCCTGGTTACGCCGCAGGTTAAGAGTGGAATTAATGGCGATGCAGCGTGCGATATTTCCGGTAAGGTGCTCTGCCACCTCCATAATAACCTTCTCCTTATCAATATTTTCGGTAGTGATGACGCTGAAGATATTAGGGACATCCCCGACTGCGTAGAATTTTACATCTACTACCGGCCCCTGCACAGAGACGATCTTTCCCTTTACTTTGTCATTATTGGGCTTTACTTGCATATAATAGCCTCGCCGCAAAAAGCTCGCGCATGTTACGGTCAATAAGTTCATGGCGCACGCGGAAATACTCCAGGCGCGTCTTATTATCCAGGTCTTTCAATTTCTGAGCGCTCTCCTCCAGATGCACAAAACGCGCCGCGAATTCCGCAAGCCGGCTTAAGCCGAAAATCTCATAAATCTTCTGGCCTATCCAAAGGTATGCTAAGTACTCTACGATATCGCTCATACGCGACTCAATGATTACATCAAGAGGAACGCCTGTCTTAGAAGGAATTTGTGCCGAACTTAAAGAAAAGGGCAAAAACGTTACCGCCTCCACGCGCTGCATCGTGAATGATACGGGATGCGGATAGACTACCTTCAGATAACCAAAAGACCCCTCCATAAAACTGCTAAGCAGATAATCCCTCAACTGCATAGCCTGGGGATGACGCTCTTCATCTTTAATCCCGCTAAATGCTACAAAAGGCATCTTGGATTCTCGGGCATAGGCCTTGCCTCGTTCGCCGATAACCACCAATTTTCCCGGGATCTTCTCAAGCTCCCTTAACGCAGAAGTCACTACCTGCATGTTCAGGCCGCCCAAGAGTCCGCTATCCGAAGTTATGGCTACCGTAATCTGCAGGTTATTCTTTGGTTTTAGGAAAGGGTGGTTGACCATCCCTAAGTCGATAAATTCAAAGAAGCTACCCGCCGCGTCAAGAAACCTCTCAAAAGTCTTAATCTTCTGCTCCAGGGAGCGGTATTGCGATACGGCAATGCTTTTTAAAACCTCAATCAGCGAAGATAGCCCTTTATTAAACTCCAGGTCTTTCTTTAAGCTGGCGAGTGTCTTCATCTTCTATTTTATGGCCCCTTTGAAATATTCCTTTAGCGACTCATCAAGCTGGAGCCTCGATTCATCGCTTAGCTCATGGCTGCTGCGTATCTCCTGGAAGAATTTTGGATAGCGTTTATT
>JBAXNZ010000187.1:0-2010 GCA_037133515.1 bacterium | reverse complement strand
GTGTATTCCTAAGGGTAAGATTACGGGTATAAAATAACGGCTCGGGATTACCGGTGCCAAAAGGCTCTAATCTTTCTAATTCTCCTGCTAATTCTTCATTCAAGTCCGATAGTTCCAACTCCATATCCACTTCCAAAGACGGTAACAAATCCTCCAATAATAATTTCTCCTGGGCGATCATATTGATGCTGCGCTTAAAATCTGCAATATTATCTTTAGCGATCAGCAGCCCTACTGCATGGCTATGCCCGCCAAAAGAATCCAGGAATTTCCTACACTTCACTAAGGCATCAAAGAGATGAAAGTTTTTAATAGAACGGCCGGAACCTTTAGAGAGGTCTTCGTTTAAGGAAATCAGGATGGTAGGGCGATAAAACCTGTCTGCCAGCTTAGAGGCTACAATTCCCAGCACCCCCTGATGCCAATCCTCTTTGGCAATCACGATAATTTTATGCTCCTTAAAATTTACCTCCTTATCGATCAGGGCTTGGGCCTCCTCTAATATATTACTCTCTATCTTCTGGCGCTGACGGTTGTAGCCCTCGATTAATACCGCTAATTCATCCGCCCTCTTCTTATCTCTACTCAAAAGCAACTCCAGGGCAATATCTGCAGTAGCCATCCTGCCACTGGCATTAAGCCGCGGCCCCAGGATATAACTGACAAAGGTCGGCGTAATGTTCTTGCCCTTGATACCGCTAGATTCTATCAACGCTTGCAACCCGAGGTTTTTAGTCCGGGTAATTTGTTTGAGCCCTTCTTTTACAATAATACGGTTTTCTCCGGTCAAAGGCACCACATCGGCAATCGTACCCAGGGCTACCAGGTCAAGGCAATCGTTTAAATCCTCTCCTAGAAGCGCTTGAGCTAACTTATAGGCTACCCCTACTCCCGCCAGGTCCCGGTATTTATAATTGGAGTTTTTTAGCTTGGGGTTAATGATCGCTGAGGCAGGCGGTAATTGCCCGTCATTAATCGGTTCATGATGGTCAGTCAGAATAACCTCAATATTATGTTTCCTTAGATCTTGCACTTCCTGAAAACTGTTGATACCGCAATCTACGGTAATAAGCACCCTGGCATGCTGATCTTTTGCCAAGCGCAGAATATTCTTAGTTAAGCCGTAGCCCTCCTTAATACGGTGGGGTATATAGTGCAGGGAGTCTATGTTCATACGGGTTAAAGCAGTTTTTAGCACTGCCAAAGCAGTGATGCCGTCAACATCATAATCCCCGAAGACCATCACCTTTTTTTTATCGAGAGCTGCTTTCTTAATTAAGGCTACTGCCTGAGGCATCTGTTCAAAGGAAAGAGGGTCTAATAAACCGCTGGTGTCGGCATCCAGAAAAGCCCTCGCCTCTATAGGATTATTAATCCCGCGGTTGATCAAAACCTGGGCAAATACTTTTGAGATTTTTAACTTAGTGCTTAATAAATTTTGAAGTGCGGGTTTAGGGAAGGCGATCTTGAGAATCTTATGTGCGGGCATTTTACATCTTCTCGGGGCTGGCAATACCCAATAGGTCCAGGCCGGTGGAAATTACAGTGCGGGTGGCCCCAATCAAGGCGAGCCTTGCCTGGGTAAGTTGTTCCTCTTGTCCTAAGACGCGGTGGCGGTCGTAAAACTTATGGAAGGTCTCTGCCAGTTCCTGTAGGTATACCGTAAGCATATAGGGGTCAATGGTCTTTAAGCACACCCCCAGGATAAAAAACAACTCCCAGAGTTTTTTAATTAAAGCGATTTCTTCGGGCTCTCTCAGTAAGGCTAAGTCCGGTCTCCTGGCGCGAAGTTTAACAGGGTTACTGGCCAGAATGCTGGAGATCCGGGCGTGGGCATACTGCACATAATAAACCGGATTCTCGCTTGTCTTTTTCTTGGCAATCTCCAGGTCAAAATCCAGGTGGCTGTCAGTGCGGCGCATCAGAAAGAAAAAACGCGCAGCATCCGAGCCCACCTCATCTAAAACCTCTCTTAGGGTAATATACTGGCCGCGGCGGGTCGACATCTGA
>JBAXNZ010000186.1:0-2039 GCA_037133515.1 bacterium | reverse complement strand
GAGACTCCGATATTTATTGTTGCCTTCAAAGAGATCATTAAAACCAGGCCCAGGGCTAGAAGGTATCCGAATCTATCTTGGGCATTTTTTACTATCTTAAGCCCGTTACGTATGAAAAGAATAAAAAGGGTTATCACTGCCAGCGTACCTAGTAAACCCAGCTCTTCGCCGATAATGGAAAAGATAAAATCGGTGTGTGCTGCCGGAAGATAGAATAACTTCTGCCTGGATTGCCCAAGGCCAACTCCGAAGATCCCGCCTGAGCCCAAGGCAAGCTGAGACTGTATAATCTGAAATCCGCTTCCTTTAGGGTCTAGCCAGGGATTAAGGAATGACAGGATACGCATCCTGCGGTAAGGCACCCGAAAGATTAATAAATAAAGTGCTGGTAGGCTAAGTAGAAAAAGAGACAAGAGATAGGCGGGCCTCGCCCCCGAAACAAAAAGCATCACAAAAACCACCGCAGTTATTGCCAGGGTAGTGCCTAAATCCGGTTGCATAAGTATCAATAACAAAAACATCCCTAAGATAATTATCGGCGGCAGAAAACCACGCAGGAAGTTTTCGATAAGGTTACCCTTACGTGCAATAAAATCAGCCATATAAATGATGATAGCCAAATTAGCCAGCTCCGAAGGCTGGAAGCTAATAAATTTAAACCTGAACCAGCGCCGCGCCCCGGAGACCTCCCTGCCTATCCCCGGTATCAAAACCAGGATTAAGAGTACGAATGAAATAAACAGGAGCGGCTTTGCGTACCCCCGGAATCTTCTGTAATCAATAGTCATTACCAGAAAGGTCAGCAAAAGCCCTATAGCAAAAAAACTCAGATGCCTCTTTAAGAAAAACGCGCTATCTTTATACCTCTCCCAGGCATAAATGCTGGAGGCACTATAGAGCATCACTATGCCGATGCAGATTAATATAACTACGGTAACGAACAGGTTTATGCGTATATCGCGTATCATCTGCAATTCATTTTTAGCGCTAAACTACTGACCGCCTCTTTGAAAATCCTGCCCCTATCTTCGTAATCGAAAAACATATCGAAACTGGAACACATTGGAGAAAGCAAGACGCAATCGCCAGGGCTAGCTATACTAAAAGCCTTGGATACTGCCTCCTGCATTGTATCTGCGCGCTCAAGAGCCAAACTACCGCCCAGGGCATCTGCGATTATATCCCTTGCTTCCCCTATAAGGATTACCTTTTTTACTTTTTTACGCGCAGATTCCAATATCATACTATAGTCAATACCTTTATGCCGGCCTCCGGCAATCAGGACTATCGGCCTTTTGATATTCTCTATGGCCCAGATCACAGATTCCGCAGTAGTAGCCTTGGAATCATTGATAAACTTTACATTATTGAGTTCAGCTACCTCTTCCATACGATGCTCCAGGCCCTTAAAATCCGCGAATACCTTAAGACAAAGCTCTTTTTCTATTCCCAAGATCGAACCTACCTCAAGGACCGCTGCCTGATTGGGATTAAGCCCTTCTTCTTTAAAGAAATATATGACACGAGGCCTGGCCTCCCTGCCAACTTTAATCAGTTCCTCATCCTCGCCGTTAAGAACTAGATAATCCGACTTCTCCTGATTCATAAATATGCGCTTTTTGGCATTGATATATTCCTGCATATTACCGTATCTATCCAGATGATTGCGGGTTAAATTGAGTATCAGCGCTATCTTAGGCCTGAACTTGTTGATGTGCTCCAGCTGAAACGAACTTACCTCCAAAGATACATAATCTCCCGGCCTTAACTTATCCAATTCTGCGCAAAAAGGATTACCGATATTGCCGCAGACAACTGCCTTTTCCTGCTTAGCCTCCAGTATTTTTCCGATTAAGGTAGTAACCGTAGAGGCGCGAACCTCTCGAGACTTTCCGTCATCTCCAATCAGCACATCACCCCGTGAGATGTCCTGAGACATTTTTACAGAGCCGTCAAACATTGGAACGGGCGTGTCTCTGGCAAAACACCCGTTAATTTTGAAAATCATGGACGCGCACTTTGGACAATTGCGCGAGTCC
>JBAXNZ010000185.1:0-2047 GCA_037133515.1 bacterium | reverse complement strand
AGCGATAGTCCCTAGAGAAACCAGGTCTAGCTCTTCGGAGAGCATTTCTTTGGTTATGGCCTGGCAGAGTTTATAAGCCACCCCTACGCCTGCCAACTCCCTGTATTTGTAGCCAGAGCCTTTGAGTTTTGGGTTAATAATCGCGCAGGCAGGAGAGCTTCCTTCCTGCGACTGCTCATGATGGTCAGTAATAATAACTTCGATATTGTTACGCTTTAATTCGCTTATCTCCCGGTGGCTATTTGTTCCGCAATCTACGGTAACTAGAAGTTTTGCGTTTCTTTGTTTTGCTATAGCAACGATATTCTTGCTTAAGCCGTATCCCTCCCTTACCCTGTGCGGTATATAGTGGCTTGCTTTGACGCCTATCTTGGCAAGCGTGCCCTTAAGCAGGGCCAGCGACGTTATCCCGTCCACATCATAATCGCCAAAGAGCATCACCTCTTGCTTATCTCTGGCCGCCTTTTCGATAATCCCCACCGCCTTATGCATATCCTCAAAGGAAAAAGGGTCAAGTAAGTCATCCAGGCCTGTGCTTAGGAAACCCTCCGCGCTCTTATCGTCGGTTATGCCGCGATTAATGAGAAGTTGAGCCAGTATATTGGAGATGCCGAGTTTTTTAATTAGAATATTCTGGAGGGGGAGATTAGGAGGGTAAATATTCAATACCTTGTGGTTCTGCATATTACATGCTCTGAGGCAAAGAGACGCCCAATATTTCTAAGGCAGTAGCGATAACAACCCTTGTCCCTTCAAGGAGCGCAAGCCTCGCCCTGGTCAGCTTATCCTCTTGGCCCAATACGCGATGCGTATCGTAGAATTTATGGAATGCCTCTGCTAATTCCTGCAGATAAACGGTCAGCATATAGGGGTCAAGGGTCTTAGAACAAACCTCCAGGATATAAGAAAACTGCTTAAGCTTTTTTAAAAGCTCAAGCTCTTCTTTTTCTCTAAGAAGTCCGAGGTCAAAACCAGAGGGCTTAAGAGTAGTTTTGCTGTTGCGCAATATGCTGCAGATCCTGGCATGCGCATACTGTACATAATAAACCGGATTTTCTGCGTTTTGCTTCTTGGCCGCATCTAAATCAAAATCCAAGTGGCTTGAGGTGCGCCGCATAAGAAAGAAAAATCGCGAGGCATCCCTACCTACCTCATCTAAGACTTCCCTTAGCGTTATGTATTGGCCTTTGCGGGTAGACATCTGCACCGGCTTACCGTCCCTGAATATAGTAGCTAGCTGAACTATGATTACCGATAATGAATCCACCCCCCTACCAAGGGCCTCTACCGAAGCTGTAAGCCTCTTTATATAGCCATGGTGGTCAGGTCCCCAAAGGTTTATCAACCAATTAAAGCCGCGGCGGAATTTATCCTGATGATAGGCGATGTCTGGCGCAAGATAAGTAAAGCTTCCATCGCTCTTAACGACCACCCTATCCTTGTCATCGCCAAAAGGGGTAGACTTAAACCAGAGCGCGCCCTCTTGTTCATAGAGGAATCCTTTCTTCTTAAGCAGCTGGAATGCCTTTTTTATCTTACCGCTCTCGCGCAGCTTTTTCTGGCTGTACCAATAATCAAAATCTACGCCGAAATCAAAGAGTTCCTTCCTGATAATCTCCAGTATATATCCTGCTGCGTAACCACCTAAGTCTTTAACCTTGCCTTCCCTGCCCTGTATACTCTTTGCTATATCATAGATATAATCGCCCTGGTAGTAATTCTGGGGGAATTCTATCTCTTCTCCTTTAAGCTCTAGAAGCCTCAGACGCACTGAATCCCCTAGTATATTTATCTGATTTCCTTCATCGTTTAGGTAGTATTCCCTCTTAACCTTAAAACCTGCAAAGGACATAATATTAGCCAACACATCCCCCACTGCTGCTTGCCTGGCGTGCGCCACGGAAAGAGAGCCAGTAGGATTAGCGCTAACAAATTCAATAAGGACTTTTTTCCCATTACCCAGGCTAAGCCTCAATGCACCCTTGCCCTTTTTAAGTATTTTTTTTAGCTCACCATAAAAATATTCATTTCTTAAGTAGAAGTTAAT
>JBAXNZ010000184.1:0-2049 GCA_037133515.1 bacterium | reverse complement strand
CTTTTTATACCTATCCTAACAACGGTGCATATTTGATCTCTTCCGAAGCCCCTATTAACGTAGATAAGGTAGATGGCGCACTCTATTGTGACCAGGATAATCCCAGAAGCCGCGAGGATGTGCCTTTTACCATCCCTCAAGACTTCCCAAAAGGGTATAAGGCATTGTGGATGATGAAATATGAATTGGCCTCCCAGCAGTTTGTGGATTTTCTGAATACCTTAACCAGAAAACAGCAGCAGAGCATGGTAGAATCAGATATCAGCGCAGATGAAATCAAAAATTATTACGTGAAGACTAATAGCGAAGAGGAGCATCTGCGTAATTCAATTGTCTGCGCTAAAAGAGGAAACGGTACGGTTGAGCCGGTTGTTTTTTATACCTATGCCCCGGCCAGGGCATTGAATTTTACCAGCTGGGCGAATATCACCGCTATTGCAGATTGGGCGGGCTTAAGGCCGATTACAGAATTGGAATACGAAAAGGCCTGCCGTGGCACCAAAGATCCGATTCCCGATGAAGCAGCCTGGGGAACTACGGAGGCAGGCCGTGTTGAAACCTTTGACGGAACTGACGGAAGTGGTTCTGAATTGAAAGTCCCGCAAAAAGGGTTAGTTAACGCCTGTTTCGGCGGAGGGATCGCTCCTTTTGACGTAGGCAAAAAAACAGTCCCGGATAATCCGGGTTTTGAAGGCCCGGTAAGCGGTGAGATCTTCGAAAACAGCCGCCACGAAGGGATCTCTGAAAAAGTAAATGACAGTGCCTCTTATTACGGGGTAAGAAATTTAAGCGGTAATCTTTGGGAGCGTTGCGTTACCGTAGGCCATAGCCTTGGCCGCAAGTTTGCCGGAGTCCACGGCGACGGAAAGTTAGATATGGATGGTTTTTCTGATGTCTCTGACTGGCCAGGAAGAGACGGCAGCGGCGCGGGAAACAGGGGAGGCGTTTGGTCAAGCCCGGCGTTCAAGTACCTACGTTTTGCCCTGCGTTTTGCCGCTAATTTCCCCAAGAGTGAAGACGGTAAAAATTCAGGATGCAGATTAGGATTCTAAATTTAATTTAAGGAGGAGAGAATGAAAAAACTTCTGTTCATTACCCCCATTGTTTTATTTTTGGGTTGCAGTCTACTTTTTGCCGGGGAGCTGCAAGCGCCGGAAATGGTTTTAGTCCCAAAGGGGAGTTTTGAAATAGGAAATAAAGATTATAAGAATTCCAAGCCCATGCATAAGGTAATACTTTCCAATAATTTTTACATCGGAAAGTATGAGATAACCAATCAACAGTATGCTGACATGCTCAATTACGCTTGGGGTAAGGGGGCTCTGGATAAAGAGGCATTTGCAGAAGGCTCCAAAAAGAAAGAGGCCAGGAGCGTATCTAAGATGCCGCAGAAATTGCAGGATGTCTTTGATGAGCATTCACAGCTTACCTTTGAAAATGGAGTGTTTAAGGTTCACCGGGGTAAAGAGAAGTTTCCGGTGGTAGAGGTTACCTGGTACGGAGCAGCCTTTTATTGCAATATGCTCAGCGAAAAAGAAGGACTGGCTCCTCTTTATAACTTGGATAATTGGGCCTGTGAGCTTTACGGTAAAGCCGGATACCGCCTGCCTACAGAGGCAGAGTGGGAATATGCTGCGAAATTCGACGATAATAGGATTTATCCCTGGGGTAATATAGAGCCAGACAATACCTACGCAAATATCAAAAAGAGTATCAAGGCCCAGGCAGATGTTTTTACTACTGCCGTAGGCTCGTACTCTCCTAAAGGAGATACTAAGTTAGGGATTGCGGATATGGCGGGCAATGTGGCGGAGTTATGCAATGATTGGTATGATATTTCCTACAGCGAAAAAACTTATGAAACTGATCCTAAGGGACCTGCCGCAGGCCTTATGGTATACGCCGCGCCGATGAAGAAATATATGTCTATGAAAGTAGTGCGCGGAGCGAGTTTCTTACACGACCCAAAGTTCAGGGAGGGGATGGGTGTGCCTTTTCTTATTGATTCCGTTACCCGGCCTGAGGCATTCACTACCAGCGGACGCAGCT
>JBAXNZ010000183.1:0-2057 GCA_037133515.1 bacterium | reverse complement strand
GAGCAGGTTAAAGTTTATCTGGTTCTGGCTGCGATTGCCAAGAAGGAGAATATGTCTTTGGATGACCATATGCCTTCTAAGGTAATGTAGTTGTTATTAAAAGAAGCGGATTGGCAATAGCTCTATTTAATATGGAGGGAGAGATGGGCATGAAAGCGCAGACATTGGTACCGATGGTCATTGAGCAGACAAGCCGCGGATACGAGCGGGCATACGATATCTATTCCCGTCTTTTAAAAGACCGCATTATCTTTATTGGCACCCCCATCGATGATTATGTGGCAAACCTGGTTATAGCGCAGATGCTTTTTTTGCAGATGGAGGATTTCAATAAGGATATTAACGTCTATATCAATTCTCCCGGAGGTTCGGTGACTTCTGGCCTGGCTATATATGATACTATGCAGTTTGTTAAATGCGATGTCGCCACCTATTGCGTAGGCCAGGCCTCCAGTATGGGGGCGTTGCTCTTATGCGCCGGCACCAAAAGTAAGCGCCACACCCTTCCTAACTCAAGGATTATGATACATCAACCCTGGGGAGGAGTCCAGGGCGCAGCTGAGGATATCTCCCGCCATGCCAAAGAGATCTTGAAGATGCGCGATAATATCAATGAGATACTGGCTAAACATACCGGACAAACCCTGGATAAGGTTCAGAAGGATACGGATAGGGATTATTTTATGTCTGCGCAGGAAGCCAAGGATTACGGATTACTCGATGAGGTTATTATAGGAAAACAAAAATAAATGTTTTGTCCCCGCTGCACTTTTCGTATAAATAAGAAGTGCAAAGCGCGGGGATTAATTCGCGCAGATAACTTATATCGTCCTTCGGACTCTATAAGTTATGCGCTCATTAAGAAAGGAAACTAAGATGCGTAAAAACTATTTATTGACCCCCGGGCCTACACCATTACCTCCGCAGGTATGCGAGGCGCAGGCCAGGCCGATTATTCATCACCGCACGCCGCAATTTCAGTCAGTGCTTAAAGAGGTAGAAGAGGGCTTAAAGTATGTATTTCAGACCACTAATGATGTCTTTATCCTTACCTCCTCTGGCACGGGCGCTATGGAAGCAGCAGTAGTTAATCTTCTTTCGTCCGGTGACGCTGCCATAACTATCCAAGGAGGTAAATTCGGAGAAAGATGGACCGAGATCTGCAATAGTTACGGTATCAATGCCGAGGTCGTTGATGTGGAGTGGGGAAAAGCAGTGGATCCCAAAGAAATACAAAAAAGGTTAAAAGCCAACCCTAAGATAAAAGCAGTCTTTGCTACGCTTTGCGAGACCTCTACGGGCGTTACCAGCGATATAGAGGCCTTAGGTGAGGTAGTCAAGGATTCTAATGCAGTTTTAGCGGTGGATGCAATCAGCGGGTTAGGCGCGATTGATTTAAAGACTGATGCCTGGTCGGTTGATGTGTGTGTTTCAGGTTCCCAGAAAGGCCTGATGCTTCCTCCGGGTCTCGCTTTTATTTCAGCAAGCAAGAAGGCCTGGGCCCTTGTTTTAGAATCCAAATCTCCTAAATATTACTTTGATTTGAAAGAGGCTAAAAAGGCGCTGGATAAGACAGATACCGCCTATACCCCGGCTATCTCTCTGGTCATGGCCCTGAATGAGAGCCTTAAGATGATGCGCCAGGATGGGTTAGAAATTATATTTAACCGTCACGAAAAAATGGCGGATGCCACCCGTGCTGCGGTTTTAGCCTTAGGCCTTGAGCTGTTTGCGCCTACCGCTGCTTCTGATGTAGTCACTTCGGTTAAGGTGCCTGCTGGAATAGACGGAGAAAAACTGGTAAAGACTATGCGTGATACCTATGGCGTTACCATTGCCGGAGGCCAAAGCGAATTAAAGGGCAAGGTATTCAGGATTGCCCATATGGGTTATATAGAGGAATTCGATATTATTGTGGGTATCGCATGCCTTGAGAAGGTCTTGGCTCAAATGAGTTATAAGTTTAACCTTGGCGCAGGCACAAGGGCAGCGCAGGAGGTATTTTTAAGATAGTAATCTAATTTTTCCTGAAGGAGACAGGCATGAAAATCTTAGTC
>JBAXNZ010000182.1:0-2079 GCA_037133515.1 bacterium | reverse complement strand
AAGAGGCATTTCGTGCGGGTCATGGATAATTTCTCAAGCGGCAGGAGGGAGAATCTGGCTTGCGTATCCGGCCGCATAGATTTAATAAAAGCGGATATACGCTCCAAGGGCGCATGTATAAAAGCTACAAAAGGTATAGATTTTATCCTGCATCAGGCAGCATTAAGGAGCGTGCCTAAGTCGCTTTTGAATCCCGGGGAATACAATGAAGTAAATATACAGGGCACATTGAACCTTCTGGAGGCGGCGTTAAAAAATAAGGTAAGGGTTTTTGTCTTTGCTTCCTCCAGCTCTATCTATGGCGACGTAAATAAATTCCCGGAAAAAGAAGACTTCTCACCCGGCCCCATCTCTCCTTATGCCCTTACAAAGTTGACCGGAGAGCATTATTGTAAGATGTTCAGCCATCATTATAAGCTCCCTACAGTATCGCTGCGTTATTTTAATGTCTTTGGCCCCAGGCAGTCTGCTGATGACGAATACGCAGTAGTGATACCTAAGTTCATCTGCTGTATGCTTAAGGACCAGAGGCCTCCCATATACGGTAACGGAAGGCAGTCGCGGGATTTCACCTATATCCAGAATGTAGTCCAGGCGAATCTGTTGGCAGCCACAAAGACTAATTTGAGGGGAGAGGTGTTTAATATTGCCAGCGGCAGGGACTATAGCATCCTGGATCTAGCCAGGATATTAAATAAGCTCATGGACCTAAATATCAAACCGGTATTCTTGAAGAAGCGTCCGGGAGATGTCTTTAGGACCTTAGCAGACCTCTCAAGCTCAAAGAAGCGTTTAGCCTTCAGGCCGCGAGTAGATTTTATCAATGGCTTAAAATTAACCCTGGAGTATTTTAAGAAAAATGCCTAAGAAGACAGTTTTTATTACCGGAGGAGCAGGATTTCTGGGTTCTCACCTTTGCGATAAACTGATAGGGGAGGGTTTTAAGGTTATCTGTATGGATAATATCATTACCGGAAGCCCCGGCAATATCGAACACCTGCTTAAAAACAAGGATTTTTCTTTCATAAAGCATAATGTCGCCGAATTCATTGATATAAAAGGGAAACTGAATTACGTTTTGCATTTTGCCTCTCCTGCCTCGCCGGATGATTACTTAAAGTTTCCCATACAGACGCTAAAAGTCGGCTCGCTGGGTACGCATAATGCCCTGGGCCTGGCTAAAGAGAAAAAGGCAGTATTCCTGCTTGCCTCTACCTCAGAGGTCTACGGAGACCCGCTGGTCCATCCGCAGCCGGAGGAATACTGGGGGAATGTCAATCCCGTAGGCGTGCGTGGCTGTTATGACGAAGCAAAACGTTTTGCCGAGGCCTTGAGCATGGCCTATCTTAGAGTACACAGGATAGACGTAAAGATCGTGCGTATCTTTAATACTTACGGCCCGCGCATGAGAATTAACGACGGCAGAGTGGTGCCTAATTTTATCTACCAGGCGCTGCATAATAAGCCTATTACTGTTTACGGCAAAGGACAGCAGAGTCGTTCTTTCTGTTATGTGAGCGATCTGGTAGACGGTATCTATAAACTCATGCTTTCCGGTTTAAATCAACCGATTAATATAGGTAATCCCCGCGAGTTTACCGTAATGGCGCTGGTAAGATTAATACTGAAGCTTAATAAAACCAAAAGCAGGGTTGTTTTTAAGCCCCTGCCAAAGGATGACCCTAAGCAGAGGAGGCCGGATATATCCAAGGCCAGGAAGTTCCTGAAGTGGGAGCCTAAGGTTGAGCTGGAAGAAGGGTTGACCAAGACCATAGATTGGTTCAGGCTGAACTCGGCATAGGAGCGGCTTGTAATAAGTATGGCTATATGTTATACTTTAATAGAAGGGTTTAGGCGCGGAGATAAAGAGGTAAATAGGACTGTTTTTATAAATAAAATTAAAGAAGAAGCTAGAAAGATACCTATTCTCCAGCCTTAACACATATAAAAGATTAAGGCAGCCTGCTATCAGGCAAAAGGGGGATAGGTTTTTTATTTTTCATCTTGACAAAGGCGAAAGGAGGTGGTATAAAGGGTAAGTTAAGTATAAGGCAGACAGCGCTTTAAGGTTCGGCCTCT
>JBAXNZ010000181.1:0-2095 GCA_037133515.1 bacterium | reverse complement strand
GATAGGTATAAAAAGTATTGTCCGGGCCATCCGGTCCTTTGGGGTCGCCGATATAATGTTTTCCTTCGGGGATATAAACCATCTCTAAGCCAAAGACTTTAAGCGTCACTTGCGTCATTTCATTATCTAGGACATTATCAGCGGCATAATCCCAAACCAAAATAACATTCTTTGAGCTGACCGTACCGCTACCGGCCTTTACCCTAAAGATAAAGGCGCCTTTTTTTTCAGCGGGTATCCACATACCTAAATCCTGACTGTCTCCTTTAGAAGAAAATCCCGGGGCCTGGTCATTATAATTAAATGGCCCCTCGCTTGCATTCTTTAAGGTCATATGCTTCCAGCTTCCGTTAGGAAGTTTATACTTGGCAAACAACCAAACTCCGTCGCAGTTAATCTCATCTTTCCAGGAGTTATCCCAGCTAACGTTAAACTGTAATTTCGCTGCCTTCTTTTCCGGGTCAATTACGCTGACAAGAACGCTATCAATCTTTAAATGGCTGGCAAAGACTTTTCCTTGCGCTAAAAACAAAAGGCAAAGCGCTAACACCACACAACAGAAAAATTTACTCCTCATTTACTCCTCCTTTTTTATATTCTATCTATACTAATGATGCAAAGACAGATTCACGTTGCCTGCGTTTGGATTTTTTCTGTTCTTAAAGGCAATACCGAAGGCTACAACTGTGCCTAGCGTAAGGCAGAGGGCTAGAAAGCTAAATTGCCCCCGGAATACATCAGTCTGCCTAGAGATTGCACCTGCCCATTTTAATACTACCGGTGAGATAAACTGCCCGAAATACACCCCCACGCTCATCACAGCCATGGCAAAGGCGCGCGAAGAGCCTCCTGCGAGCCTGGCTACCTCTAATAATAATAACGGCATAAGCACCCCTGAGCTAAAACCAATACAGAGCACGGAAATAAGCACCCCTACTAGTGAAGAGGTCGTACTCAGAAGCCCATAACCTACTGCCATAGCGCCAATACCAACCGTTACGCAATAACGGCCTAACAACCTCATTAGAAGTGCAAGGATTATTCCGGAGACAACTCCCACCAAGGTCATGGTAGAAAGAATATAACCGGCAATACCGGGCCTGCCAAGCTTCTCGGTATAAATAACTAAGCCGGCCTTCTCTTTTTTTACGATATATCTCTTGTTCTTATCGGTTATCCTCCAGCTCCTGCCGGGTTCTTCCACAGACAGGGCTGTTTTATCGGAAAGTACAATCCCGTTATTCTTAAAAGAATCGCGCACCCCGCTAGATACCGTGCCCTTCTCTAAGAAAAGCTGCAGCTCCTCTTTGTTTTGAAATAAAGGAGATTCGCTGACATACATCTTGCGCTCGTTTTCAATGAACATCGCCAGGTTTGTGGGCGCGGCATAAAAGGCAACCATCATAAACGCGCCTAACAGCGCGCACACATACACCCCTGCCGGAAGATTGGACTTTACCAGGCCTGCTGCTTTTTTAGTTTCCGGCTCAGGCAGCCAGATCATTACCATAAGAATGATCACCAGGGCTAATGAATAAACACCGAAGGCATAGCGCCAGCTCATGCAGGCCAGCCATCCGGAAAGTAAAAGAAATATCACTCCGCCAAAGTGCGAAACCGAACCGGAATAGCCCATCATTTTGGTCCGTTCTTCTCCCTCAAAGAAATCCGCAATTAAACTTGTAGAGAGCGGTATAATCAGGCCTGCGCCAATACCAAAGAACGCCCTGATTATTAAAAGCTCTTTGATATTACGGGCAAATCCTCCGCCTACGCCACCTATAAAATAAATAATCAAACCTATGAGCAAGACGTATTTTTTCTTTATCCGGGAGGCAAGCCACCCTGAAAGCAGACTAAAAGGGATAATCAAAAGGCTGGGTAAGGTAAGAACAAGCTTGATCATGGTAGGGTCTGTACCGGTAAAGGCCTGATGGATTTTTGCCAGGGCGGGTGAAATCGCTGCCGAGGCCATAACCGTTAATAAAGAAATGGAAAGGATGCTAGATTGTACCAGTGGTTTTTTCATAAACCTCTCTCCTTTTTAACGGGCAAAGAGAGCCCGAACAATTTCATCTGCGACCGCCCTTGCTGA
>JBAXNZ010000180.1:0-2099 GCA_037133515.1 bacterium | reverse complement strand
TATTCTGGATGCTCTGAATTTACTGACTAATACGAAGAGATTGACAGCTACGCTGAAAAGTTAATAATGAAAGTAAGATTTGTAATTTTAAATGCCAATATCCTATCTGACCTTGTCTACCTTGCCGGCAGGCGACAGGCAGGAATCCAAAATAATCTTAAAAGTTGACTTTATAAACGAACACTATTTCGCGGGTTCATTCCATGTAAACTTTACCAATGACGCCGGTTTGAAATAGTCTTGTTTTTGGCCAGATAAAATTATCGGACTTTTTTCTTCAAGTATCTTAAAAGTAATGATTTTTTTATCCGTATTTCTGCCATAGAGACAACAGGCAGATTAGGGGATAAAACAGCGATACCTGAATTAAAGGCCTTATTGAGAAACGAGAATTATCTGATAAAAATTATGGCCACTAAAGTCCTGCTTAAGCTAGGCGAGCAGAAAATGGAAGAGCAGCTGCTCGATTTCTTAAACAACAAAGAGCCTGCTGCCCGGGCAGCTGTTGTAGAGCAATTAGGAGAGTTTAAAAGTAAATACATGAATAGGCTTATGAAGGTCCTCTGTGAAGACGATAGCTATATGGTGCGATTAAGGGCAATACAGCAGTTGGGTATAAACAAGTATAACCCTGCCACTACACTAATACAAAAGGCATCCAAAGACCCTAATCCCCAGATACGCCAGGCTGCCTGTATTGCCCTGGGTCAGATCGGGGATCAAAATAGTAGGCGTTTTGTCATGGAAAGATTGAATGATCCTGAAGCAGTCGTACGTTCCGGAGCCAAGGAAGGTCTAAGTCTATTTAAAGATAAGCCAGGTTTTTCAGGTGTTAGAAGTAGGGTAAGCAAAAAGGAAGTAGACATCTTCTGGAAAGATATAGAGAGTAAAGATCCTGGCCTAAGGGTAAGTTCTTTCGTAGCCTTAGCTAATTTTAAAGATATGAATATACTGCCAGTACTTTTAAAAGAGATAACTAATCCTAAAAACTCGACCCTGGTAAAAAAGGGGGCAGCCAGGGCGCTTAGGATACTGAAGCCTTCTGTTTCTAAGTTTTTTGATGATACGCTAAAATCTAAATCAACTGCGCTATCATCCGAGAACTTTGAGCTAACCTATAAGTTCAAGGGAAAAAGTTTACTCTCTATATTTATCGATGCCCTTAAAGATAATAAAGACCCCTTGCATGCTGATTCGGTATTTGTCCTCGGAGAACTCAGGGAAGAGTCCAGCCTTCCTGAGCTGCGTCAGGCGCTATCTCAGGATAATCCAGATATAGTGGCTAATGTAGCCTATGTATTAGGCCAATTCCAGGACAAGGAAGCAGCCTCCTATCTGATTAAGCTCTGTAAAGATTATGGCCTGTGATGCCAAGGCAGCACTTTGATTTAAAAACTAAACTAATCCCTTCTGGTGACCAGCCTAAGGCAATATCCGAATTAACCGAGAGTATCAGAGGCGGCATTAGATACCAGACCCTCTTAGGCACTACAGGCTCAGGAAAAACCTTTACCCTGGCAAATGTCATTGCCGCTATTGACCGTCCCGCCTTGGTTATCTCCCACAATAAGACCCTGGCCGCACAATTGTATTCAGAGTTCAAAGAATTTTTCCCCGCTAATGCCGTGGAATATTTCGTCAGTTACTATGACTATTACCAGCCAGAGGCCTATATTCCTGCTACGGATACCTATATTGAAAAAGACGCCTCTATTAATGACAGGTTGGACCGCCTGCGTCTTTCCTCAACCACTTCTCTTATGTCTAGGAGAGATGTTATTGTAGTTGCCTCCGTATCTTGTATCTATAACCTGGGCTCGCCTCTTGATTACAAAGAAGCGCTGGTCTTTGTAGAAAAGGGAGAGTGTATTGGCCGCGATAGCCTTATTTCTAGATTGATTCAAATACAATACGAAAGAAATGATTATGAGTTTGTACGCGGCAAGATAAGGGTCAGAGGCGACACCCTGGAGATCTTTCCTTCTTACGCCCAGCGTGCTCTACGCATAGAGTTTCTGGGGGATGAAATAAATAGGATTTCTGAGATTGATCCGCTAAGCGCCAAGGTTTTAACGTTATTAGAAAAAACTGCGGTTTAT
>JBAXNZ010000179.1:0-2104 GCA_037133515.1 bacterium | reverse complement strand
GGGGTAGACGGAGGTTATTTTTTAGCGCGGTCTCCCGATACTATTACAGTAGGAGATGTGATAAGGTTTATTGAAGGCCCGATTGAGCCTGTAACATGCGCAAATAAGGACAGCTATGAAAAGTGCAAAGATTTCCCGTATTGCGTATTTAGAGATATCTGGAATCAGGTTTACACAGCAACATCTTTAGTTGTGGATACAGTAACGTTCGCTGAGCTAGTGAGAAGAGCCGGGAATAGAAAAAGTAATGCCGGAGACAATTCCTATTCCATATAAAGAATTTGCACTTCGTAAGTGCAACCAAAGTTGCACTTACGAAGTGCAATAAGGGGGTTTTATGGCAAGAATTTATAGCGATATAACAGAACTTATAGGCAAAACTCCTTTATTGAGATTAAATAAAATGGCTCAGGGCATTGATGCAGAAGTGCTTGTAAAATTAGAGTCATCCAATCCTGCCGGCAGCGTGAAAGACAGGATCGGCTTTGCTATGATAAAAGACGCTGAGGATAAAGGTATTCTAAAACCAGGCGGAACAATTATTGAACCGACAAGCGGAAATACAGGCATAGCCCTTGCTTTTATAGCAGCGGCCAGGGGTTATAAACTTATCATTGCGATGCCTGAGACAATGAGCCTTGAGCGCCGAAGCATCCTTAAATTATTCGGAGCTGAAATAATATTGACGCCGGGAGAAAAAGGCATGAGAGGCGCTATTGAAAAAGCCGAAGAGCTTGTGAAAAAGACAAAAGGCGCATTTATGCCTCAGCAGTTTAAAAATCCTGCTAATCCGAATGCCCACAGGGAAACTACTGCCCTGGAAATCTGGGAAGATACTGACGGGAAAGCTGACATATTGGTTGCCGGAGTCGGCACAGGCGGGACGCTGACAGGCGTAGGCCAGGCCTTAAAAAAACAAAAACCAGGATTCAAAGTAATAGCTGTTGAGCCTTTTGATTCGCCTGTTCTTTCAGGCGGTAAGCCAGGGCCTCATAAGATTCAGGGCATCGGAGCAGGTTTTGTGCCGGACGTTCTGGATAAAGGCATAATAGATGAAATTTTTAAGGTTAAAAATGAAGAAGCTATTTTAACCAGCCAGCGCCTTGCAAAGGAAGAAGGGATACTGGCGGGTATTTCAGCAGGAGCGAATGTATTTAGCGCATTAGAGATTGCAAAAAGGCCGGAAAATAAAAATAAAATAGTAGTGACTATCATATGCGATACCGGAGAACGATATCTCAGCACTGATATGTACAAATTTTAAGGAGGCTAATGATATGGCAAAAACAATCAAAGAGATCAATGAAAAGATTAAACAGGGAAAAGCGGTTGTTGTGACTGCGGAAGAGATAATAGGCTTGGTTGAAAAAGACGGGGTCAGGAAGACTGCTGAAAGAGTAGACGTCGTGACTACGGGTACATTCGGCCCGATGTGCTCTTCCGGGGTCTATTTTAATACAGGGCATTCAAAGCCCAGGATAAAACTAGGCGGCGGAGAAGTTACTGTAAATGATGTGCCTGCGTATACAGGCTTTGCGGCAGTTGACTTATATCTGGGGGCTACGGCTTTGCCGGACGACGACCCTAGAAATAAGGTGTACCCCGGGGAATTTAAATATGGCGGGGCTCATGTGATACAGGAATTGGTAGCAGGGAAAGACGTTACGCTAAAAGCAACAGCCTATGGAACAGACTGCTACCCGCGCAAAAAAATAGAAACCCTGATCAATATTAAAGACCTCAACGAGGCTGTATTATTCAACATGAGAAATGCTTATCAGAATTATAATTGCGCAGTGAATCTTTCTAATAAGATGATTTATACCTATATGGGAGGTTTAAGGCCGAATCTTGGCAATGCGTATTATTGTTCGGCAGGACAGCTGTCTCCTTTATTGAACGACCCGTATTACAAGACAATAGGCCTTGGCACAAAGATCTTTCTGGGAGGAGGAATAGGCTATGTGGCATGGCAGGGGACCCAGCATTCTCCTACTGTGAAGCGCAAAGAAACAGGCATTCCGCAGGCTCCTGCAGGAACCCTGGCTGTAATAGGCGATTTGAAACAGATGTCGCCTGATTATCTGGTCGGGACCACTTTTCA
>JBAXNZ010000178.1:0-2155 GCA_037133515.1 bacterium | reverse complement strand
GCTATCGACCGGGCCGGTATCGTCGGAGAAGACGGAGTAACTCACCAGGGTATTTTTGATATAGCTTTTTTAAGAACTATCCCGAATTTAGTGCTTATGGCACCTAAAGATGGGGTTGAATTAGAAGCTATGTTAGAGCTTGCTATCGCATTAGATGGGCCGGTGGGCATAAGATATCCGAGATCCGCTATTCCTCAGTCAGGCTATTCTAGTAAACCCTTAGAAATTGGCAAGGCTGAAGTTTTGAGAGAAGGCAAAAATTTTGTTCTCATTGCCTTGGGCAGCATGGTGTCGGTCTCTCTAGAGGCGATAGAGTTGCTAGAAAAAGAAGGCTTAAAAGGCACTTTAGTGAATGCGCGCTTTATCAGGCCACTAGATATCGCTTTATTTAAGGCAATTACTTCACAAGCAAAATTTATTTTCAGCGTCGAAGAAGGTATTATAGAAGGCGGATTTGGCAGTGCCGTTAGCGAAGCAATGGACAAGCCAGGGGGCAGTGGTTTGCCTTCCGATAGGCAAAGCCATAAGCCAGTGGTAAAAATTGGATTACCTTCCGAATTTATACCTCATGGCTCAAGAGATATTTTATTAGAGAAGTACGGATTAACCGCTCAAGGGATCGCGGATAAGATTAAGGCTGTTTTATAGCGTTTTCTAATAACAAATATGGCTAAGATAACTATTAATAGAGAAAAGTGTAAAGGTTGTTTATTGTGTATTAGTTTTTGCCCTAAGGGATTAATTAGCATAGATAAAGGCTTAAACCAGCGTGGCGAAAAACCCGTAAAATTTTCCCGCAAGGCGAACTTAAATAATGGCGGAATCCCGCTTTCCGCCACAGCGGAATCCCGCCACAATCGGGAAAAGGCGGGAAATGAGATACCCGAATGCCTGGGTTGTGCAATGTGCGCTATTATATGCCCGGATTGCTGTATTGAGGTTTTTAGATGACCACAAAGAAGGTATTGATAACAGGTAATGAGGCTGTAGCCTGCGGAGCTATACAGGCAGGTTGTCGTTTCTATGCCGGTTATCCGATTACACCCCAGAATGAATTGCCCGCATATATGGCAAAGCGCATGCCTGAGGTGGGAGGAGTTTTTATTCAGGCAGAATCCGAGTTAGCAGCGATAAATATGGTATTTGGCGCTTCGGCAGCAGGGGTAAGGGCAATGACATCTTCCTCGAGCCCAGGCATAAGCCTGAAACAGGAAGGTATCTCATATATTGCGGGCGCGGAGTTACCGGCAGTAATCGTGAATGTGATGCGCGGCGGTCCGGGCTTGGGTAATATTTGGCCTGCGCAATCCGACTATTTTCAGGCAACGCGTAGCGGCGGACATGGTGATTACCATTCTATAGTCCTTGCGCCATCTTGTATTCAGGAGACATACGAGTTTATGTTTCTTGCCTTTGATTTAGCAGATAAATATCGGACCCCGGTAATTATCTTAGGTGATGGCATGCTCGGCCAGATGATGGAACCTTTATTAGTCAGGAGTCAGGAGTCAGGAGTCAGGGCGGGTAAGCTCCAAGCTCCAAACTCCAAACTCCAAGCTAAACCATGGGCGCTTACAGGTTGCGAAGGGAGACAACCCAATATTGTAAAATCTTTTTATATGGTAGAGGGTGACCTAGAAAAGTTTAATCTTAAATTACAGAAAAAATATCAAACTATTCAGCAGAAAGAGCAACGTTACGAAAGCCTATTTTTAGATGACGCCAAAGTTATTTTGGTTGCCTATGGGTCAATGGCGCGCATTGCAAAGAGTGCGGTAAATAAATTAAGGAAAAAAGGCAAAAAGGTAGGGCTTATTCGTCCCATAACCCTCTGGCCATTTCCTAAGAAAATATTTGAACGAACAAACGAGCAAACGAACAAACGAACAACGTTTTTAGTAATAGAGATGTCTTATGGCCAAATGTTAGAAGATGTAAAATTAACAATCAATGGAAAAGCAAGGGTGGAATTTTTAGGTCGGGCAGGAGGCGGCATTCCGACGGAAGAAGATATTATAAGGAAGGTTGCAAGAATACAATAACGAACGTGAAAAAAATATTTTCTCATCCTAAATCCTTAAGAAATATAGCCACCCATTATTGCGCTGGTTGTGGCCATGGAATAGCGCACAGGCTAATTGCTGAGACAGTGGAT
>JBAXNZ010000177.1:0-2177 GCA_037133515.1 bacterium | reverse complement strand
TATGCCTGGAAAGCTTAAGAGGGTAAGGCATCAGTTCGGCAAGACTCCAGATTACAAGAAGGCAGTAGTGACCCTGAAAGAGGGGAACAAGATAGAAACGGCAACTTAACAAGAGGTTTCAGTGGGTATAAGGAAATTCAAACCAACAACAGCTTCACGTCGCTGGATGAGCGGCTCTGATTTTGCCGAGATCACCAAAGACAAACCGGAGAAATCCTTAATTATGCCGCTTAAGAGAACAGGCGGTAGGAATGCCCACGGTCGCATGACTGTGCGGCATCAGGGCGGCGGGCATAAGAGGATGCTGCGCAGCATAGATTTTAAGAGGGATATACTGGATCTGCCGGCTAAGGTCCTGGCTATCGAATATGATCCTAATCGCAGCGCCAGGATCGCGCTGGTCGAATACGCTGGGAAAGGCAAGAAGTATATTATCGCTCCCGCAGGCCTGGGGGTCGGGGATGAAGTTATTTCTTCCGACCAGAAGGACGCCGAGGTCAAGAACGGCAATTGCCTTCTTTTAAGGAATATACCTTCAGGCACGCCGGTGCATAATATAGAATTGAGTAAAGGCAAGGGCGCTCAGATTGTCAGGGGCGCAGGGGGCTCTGCGGTGATTATGGCCAAAGAGAATGATTACGCGCATATAAAACTTCCTTCCGGAGAGGTGAGGTTAATAAATCTGAATTGCCACGCTACTATAGGCCAGGTTGGCAATATTGACCATGAGACAATTAGCATAGGAAAGGCCGGAAGGAAACGTTGGATGGGCATACGGCCGACAGTAAGAGGCCTGGCAATGAACCCGGTAGACCATCCGCATGGCGGCGGAGAAGGTAAGTCCGGCCAGGGTAATCCGCACCCGGTCTCCCCGTGGGGTATGCCTACTAAAGGTTACAGGACCAGAAACCGTAATAAATATTCTAAGAAGTTTATCGTAAAGAGAAGGAAACCATAAGATGCCGCGCTCGTTAAAGAAAGGCCCGTTTGTCGAAGAGAAATTGCTTAAAAAAGCTGAGTTTGCCAAGCGCACCGGTTCGCGCCAGGCAATAAAAACCTGGTCCAGGCGTTCCACTATCGTGCCTGACTTTGTAGGCCTGACCTTTGCGGTATACGACGGCAGGAAACACATACCGGTTTTTGTTACCGAAAATATGGTCGGCCACAAAATGGGTGAATTTGCGCCAAGCCGCATATTCAGGAAGCACGGCGGCGTAAAGGCAAAGAAGGCATTAGAGAAGACATAAAGATGATAGCTAAAGCAGAGGTTAAATTTATAAGGATTTCACCTACTAAAGTCAGGCAGGTCATAGACCTTATACGCCTTAAGGATGTGGCTTCGGCGCAGGCTATATTGTTTAATTTAAATAAGGGGTCTAAGCAATTTTTGATTAAAATATTGAAGCAGGCAGTAGCAAACGCCAAAGTCAAGGGCTTTAATCAAGAGCAACTTTATATATCCAAGATCATCTGCGATGTAGGTCCTACCTGGAAGAGGTTTAAGGCAGCTGCCTTTGGCAGGGCCGCGCCTATCAAGAAGAGGACTTCGCATATCAAGATAGAGTTGGATATGAAATCCGGAGCGTAAGATATGGGTCAAAAAGTACATCCGTTTGTATTAAGGGTAGGTTATATCAAGACTTGGCACAGCCGTTGGTTCGCCAATAGCAAAGATTTCTCTAGCTTTATACTTGAGGATTATAAAATCCGCAAGTTTATTAAAAACAAACTCAAGCAGGCCGCTGTTTCTAAGGTAATAATAGAGCGCCTGGCCGAGAAGGTCAAGATCCGCATATTTAGCGCCAGGCCCGGCATCATTATCGGACGCCATGGCGCAGATATCGAGAGGCTGCGCGAGGACTTAAATAGCCTGGTGAAGAAGGAATTATCCATTGATATAGAAGAAATCAAAGAGCCGAGTATGGATGCGCAGCTGGTGGCGGAGAATATTACCCTGCAGCTTGAAAAAAGGATTGCCTTTCGCCGGGCGGTAAAACGCGCCATCCAGCAGACGATGAGCTCAGGCGCAAAAGGGATAAAGATAAGCTGCTCAGGACGCCTTAACGGGGCGGAGATGTCGCGCACAGAGACCTATAAGCAGGGTAAGCTTCCACTCTCCACCTTTCGCGCGGATATAGATTACGGTTTTGCAGAAAGTCTTACCACTTTCGGATTGA
>JBAXNZ010000176.1:0-2192 GCA_037133515.1 bacterium | reverse complement strand
TATTGGCTAAGAAGGCTGCGGCAAGCGCAGCAACTCCTGTTCCAGCTTCTAAAACTCCTACTACATCTGGAACTCCTGCTGCAGGTACTTCGTCTGCTGCTGTTTCTGCGTCAGTATCATCTACACCGGCTGGGCCAGCTGCTACTACTGGTGCTTCGGCAGTTACTGCAAATTTATCTCCTGAAGTTGATGCTATTATAAAAGAATTACGTAAGAATTTATCTCCTGATGCTACTGCTCCTCCGCGCGTAGAAAGAAAAGGAAATATTATAGATGTTTCTTTTAATATTTCTGTCCCTGCAGAAAAACAGAATGAGGTAAAAGAAGCCTTACTTAAAGATATTCGTGAAGGACGCCTCACTGTAAAGGTTCAGGATGCGCAGGGCAAAGAAATAATTGTACCGGCAGAGAATATAAATATTAGATTTGCCAGCATTCATTTAGATATTAATCTGCCGGGTGAATTTAAGACTGTAAAAGTTGGCGATAGAGTATTAGAGATTGTCGCGCTGACCTCCCTTAACCTCGTTGCCTTAACAGAAGACTTTATCAAAGCCGGCGCCAAAGAAAAACCCGCCCGCACCACCCCGGATCAACTCAATGCCAAGAAGTTCGAAGAAAAAGACCAAGCCGATGATCCGGTCTGCGCAGCGCCTTTAGTCTGGATGGAAGATAACTTAGCCAGCACTGACGAGCGAGCTGCTTTTGGCGATATCGTATCAGGCAAAGTAGCTTATTTTAAATTCGCCGCAGGAGAAGCATCCCGGCTTTGGAAGTCATTTGTTAAAGCCGGAATCATCTCTAAAGAAGAAGCAAAAGACCCCAGAGTTCAAGCGATGTACAGGATGTGGAATATTGATCTTTGGGATGTGGCTAACAAAGTGCGCGCCAATATCCCGGCACTGCAGAAAAGCAAGGCAGAGTGGGAGGCAAAGCGCGATCATATCTATACCAAGGCTGTATTTACTCCTGAAGAAATAATTAATATCAAAGAAACTCTTAAAAACAAAGAGCGTATGAAAGTTCTCTCTAGCGATGAAATCAAAGAACTTACTGAAGCCCTTGATGAAATAGACGACTTGACAGTTATTATTATTGGCTTTACTCAGGCCAATGTTATTCCCGGATTAGATTTAATATTAAATAACCCTACTTGTGCTACCAGCATGAAATTAGGCGTCCGGCACATTATGTCCTTAAAGATCGGCATTATGGAAGCGGCGCTTAAGTTCGGTATGGATCCTGTTAAGGCCTTAGAGCAAGTAAGATTTAACCTGACCGTAACTAATGCCCTTGCCCCGGATGTTATTGCTGATTTAAAAGCCTTAGATAAAGAAGGCGTACTTGGATTTAAACTTGCCAATATTAAATTAATCGTAAACGACAACATTCCTGGATGCATACGTGTAGGCGATGAGCTCTTAGAGATGGTTCAACTTGTGAACAAAGACGGCAAGGTTATTGCGGATAAGAATCCTAATCCTAATCACGGCTTTAATATAATCTACGCCGAGACTCCTTCCAAAGACGGCATTTTTAAATACAACGCAGAGAAAAAAGATTTTGAGCGCGTGCAGGAATCTGTATTCCAGTCCTTAGAAGATGCTGGTGTTGAAACTATTGTAATTCATCGCACCAATGACATGATCATGTTCATCCCTGAATGCGCACTTGATTTACAGGTTTACGCAATCTTTAGAAAACTGCGCAACGAAGGCAAGATTGATCAGTTAGTAGAGGTATTAAATAATTTTACCGGTGAAAAAGGCGGATTAGCTGCCTCAACTAAAAAATTAACTGAATTAGGGCTTATGTTCTTAGCAGAAGGCTTAGCTGTTAAGAGCCCTAAGGCTCAAGAGCTCTTAGCGCGTATCCGCAAAGAAGTACAAGACAACCAGCACTTAAAAGATATTCCTTATAACAGGATGTATCATTACATAGATTTAAAGGCGCTGCGCAAAGCGCTTAAAGCTAATCAGGGTATATTGCCGGCTTCAGTTAAAGATGATAAGCCTACTAAAGGCATTTGGTCTCTTGAGATACCCACGGGTGACTTAACTATGCTTCCTGGTATGCGCACTATTGCCTTAATCAGGCATCATGATTATATGATTGATAACTCTATCTTAGCTGAAGATGCATTTTACAAGAAAAACTCAGGCAGTGGCGCAGAGATACATGATTTTAAACAG
>JBAXNZ010000175.1:0-2194 GCA_037133515.1 bacterium | reverse complement strand
TAATTATCCGCTTTTAGTCAAAAATAAGGCTAAAGTCGGTGATTTTAGCCGGCCGAATATTGAGAAAGTACTCTCCTTAAAGCCGGATTACATCTTCTGCACCGGCCTTGAGCAGGCACCGATTATTACAGAGCTGAAGCTGCTGGACCTTAAAGTCTATGTTGCTGATCCGGTAAGTATTAAAGAGTTATTTGACACCATAGCCCAGATAGGAAGAATAACTAACAAGACAATAGAAGCAGTGCAGTTAATAGAGAAGATGCGATCTGATATTGAAGTAGTGAGCTCTAAGGTAAGACTCATACCGCAGGAGAAGAAAATTAAGGTCTTTCTTGAAATCTGGCATGAGCCATTAATGACTGCAGGAAAGGGTTCTTTCGTTGATGAATTGATTACTCTGGCAGGCGGGATTAATATAGCGCATGAAACCGGAAGACCCTACAGTAATTTCAGCGCAGAGAAGGTGGTAAACCTGAATCCCGGTTGTATCATTATGGCGTACATGGATAAAGAAACGCCATTGAAGCTGGTCACAGCCAGGTTTGGCTGGAGCAATATTGACGCGGTAAAGAATAAGCGCGTATTTAATGATATTGAGCCGGATACTTTACTGCGCCCCGGGCCAAGGATAACCGCAGGCCTGAAAGAAATCTACAAGAGGCTATACCCTTAAAGAATGATTACTCGTCTTAAAAGAAGGCTATTGATCTTGTTTTTGCTCCTTTGTATAGCCGTGTTCCTGGCGCTGATAAAAGGCGCGGTAGCTATACCTTGGGCACAGCTTTTGCTTAAAGAAAACCAGGTTATTCTGAATATGCGTATCCTGCGCATAATCACGGCAATCCTGGCTGGCTCAGGCCTGGCAGTCTGCGGAATAGCCCTGCAGGCGATTCTTAGAAATCCACTTGCTGAGCCGTATTTACTTGGCACTTCAAGCGGAGCAGGCCTTTTGGCAGTAATAGCGGTAATACTGGGCGTATCCAGCATTTATCTGCCTCTGGCAGCATTCCTGGGCGCAGTAGGCAGTATTATCCTGGTCTACAACTTAGCCAGGGAGGGAAATAGGATATCCGACAAGTCATTGATCCTCTCCGGTGTAATTGTCTCTATAGTTTTCGCATCGCTGATAGTATTTCTGGTTTCCATATCCCCAAGCCAGGCTATGCATGAGATGACCTGGTGGCTGTGTGGAAGCCTGCAGGTCTATGATGTTAAGCTGGTCTCTCTGGTGGCTGTGCCTGTTATATTGGGGATAGGCCTGATTTATCTTTTTGCTCAAGACCTGAATGCCATCAGCTTGGGGGAAGAGGAGGCAACACACCTGGGTATAGATACGCAGAATATTAAAAAGATCCTTATTCTTATTACGGCATTAATCACTGCCAGCTTAATCTGTATCTGTGGGATAATCGGGTTTGTAGGGCTGATTGTGCCGCACATGATGCGCAGGCTCTCGGGCCCTAATCATAAGGCTTTAATACCGGTAACCTGCCTGGCTGCCTCTGTATTTATGGTAATCTGCGATCTTATCTCGCGCACACTCTTTGCGCCGGTTGAGATTCCCATCGGCGTAATCACGGCAATAATAGGCGCTCCGGTATTTATTATACTCTTGAAGAAGGGAACGAAGGCTTGATGGAAGCTTTATTAAAAATAGCTAATCTAAGTGCCGGTTATTATAAAGAAGATGTTATCAGGGATCTCTCTTTGGATATCAATCAGGGTGATTTCATGGGGATTATCGGGCCAAATGGCTCCGGAAAAACTACGCTTCTTAGATTGGCAACCCGGGTGCTGCATCCCAGGAGGGGAGAGATTTATTTTCAGGATAAAGATATCTTTGGGATGGATTTAAAAGAGTTCTGCCGTAAGGTGGCGTTTGTAGCCCAGGATATCCCCACCAGCTTCTCCTTTACGGTAATGGAGCTGGTGCTGATGGGCAGGATCCCACATCTAAAAAGACTGCAGTTTGAGACTAAAAATGATATAGAGATTGCGGAAAAGGCGCTTTCATTTACCGATACCATGGATTTAAAGGATAAGCGTATTGATGCGCTCAGTGCCGGTGAGCGGCAGCGGGTGGTTATTGCCAGAGCCCTGGCGCAGGAGCCTGTGCTGTTATTCGTGGATGAGACGACTTCACCCCTGGATATAGGACATCAGATACAAATCCTGGATTTGCTGAAAAAACTAA
>JBAXNZ010000174.1:0-2202 GCA_037133515.1 bacterium | reverse complement strand
AGGGCAGAACAGACTGGAATGAACCAGAGGCCAGGCAAGCACAGGCAGAGCTTGACGCAACCTTGCAGGTTATCTCAAAAGCAACAAATCTGGCAATAGACAAGATCGTTGAGCCGCTGCTTGTTTTTATGACTTCTTCCGGTCTTAGCCTTGATGAAATAAAGGGAAAAGCTATTTGGAATCGCTTTATACGCTTTATGAATCAATCCGGAGCAAACATAACCAATAATATCCAATTCTTAAGAGAGCTAAAAAAAGACACTGCAGCAGAACAATTCGATAAAGTCAGTAGTTACTTTGTGAGTTTTGGTTTATCCCTCTACCTGCCCAAGATTTTTGCCGCCTTCACCAACTCTGCTTTTGCGCAAAGGGATGCGCTGGTAAAGAATTTCAATGCATATTACAGTGTATATACAAGAGGAAGAGAGCCGGATAAGAATCTTTTAAGCAAAGAACTTATTGAAGAGATACATTTCGCAACCGCTGGTTCTACTAATCTTGATAGGCAGACTTACCGCTCTACGTCAGAAAGGTTTAAGGATAAACAGATACCTGCTCCCAATTTTCAAACGAGCTTTAAGCTGCGGGTTGCCTCCGGGGAACTCGTGCTTACGGGAGTAACTCAAGAAGAGGAGGATTCTATCCGCCGGACGCTGCAACGCCTAAGAGGCATATCCCAGAGGGCTCCGCCTGAGTTCATCGCAGATATCTTAAGCAACCTCTACTCTACCTATTTGAAATCCGACCCTCAAACACTGCCCGAGCATGTTAGGAAGTTTGTACTTGCCTTACGAGCTGATCAGTCAATAGTAGAACAGCTTAATACCGCAACAGTCAATGTAGGCACTCTGCAGCAAGCTATTGCTGCGTATCTATCTAGAACAACACAGGAGTTTGATTATGCTACCATTTCAAGAGAGATCTTACAGAGGCGGCCAGGAGATAATCCAGAGCCTAGCGACCCCCAAATCAGAGATTCCTTAGATAAGATGATCGGTTTATCCCTTATCCTGCAGCCTCATTTAAGGCAGGCGCTTAATGCGATATCCCCTGATGATCCTTTAAGCGCGCAAGTACTCTTTACTTTAAGCGAGGGACTCTCTGAGCTTAAGCCTGAGGCTCCAGCCCTTCAAGAGCGTATTAATAACATCAGGATTAAGCCTGGGGCGAATCGAGCAGACATGGAGGCGAATCGAGCAGACATAGTCAAGATGATCGCTCGGTACGTCAAGACTCAAGACGGCAAAGGCTTTATTGAACTGGAGTTTATTCCGGCTAAGACCAGCCTTGATTATTTCTACGGGTACTTTGGTGAGAACTGCACTTCTAGTAACCCTGAGGAACTGCTTAATCCTAACTTTACTCCCTTACGCATCATTTATCAAGGTAGCATCTTTGGCGTTATCCATACCCTTACATTAAATATCGCAGGTGAAAAGAGCCTGGTTATCTGCGGGATAGAGCCGCAGACGCCTCTGGCTAACCAGCTGGATCCTAAAAATTTTGTAGAGGGCCTTTTGAATAAACTTGTCACTGAAGTAGCAGCTCGCAATGGTTATAAGAGAGTGTTGGCTGCCACAACTGATGCCACTCAGTCTAACCGGCAGGATACCATACTACCGGCGATAAAAACAGCGATTAGCGGTAAATCCATAATAAACCAGCAGGTGCAAGCAACCTTTCCTCAAGGAACGTCTTATTCCATAGAAAACCTTGCTGTGTGGGCGGATAATATACAGGCTGCCAGCTCTTCGCCCACCGTCGCGCCTACAGACACTATGGGGAAAGGTGCCTTCGTTTCCTCTGCGGTGAAAACAACCTCGGTTTTATTAAGTCAGATGCGGGAAGAAGGCCCATTACCGCTTATCGAGCGACCAAAAAAAGAAGGAATAGAAAGCGCGTTTAATAAATATATAAATAATCAGGTTCTTAGTAGCGAAGATATCGAAATTATTATACGCCAAGCAATTTATGAGAATCGTATGAGTTTGATGGCGCATTTGCCGGAGATAACTTTGGGCAGCGCTGGAAAAGTTAAATTTATTTTAGGGGACCAGACAATGCTTGCTGGTAGGGCTTTAGCGTTACGGTGTGGTCCAGCTGCCAGCGATATTACAAAGCGGCTTTATTCATTAGGTGGTGATAGGATTAGAGTATTTAACTTCGTAACGCGCGGGGAATTCCTAAGCGATAAAGATATAG
>JBAXNZ010000173.1:0-2205 GCA_037133515.1 bacterium | reverse complement strand
ATTAGGAGCAGGTGATTTTGCGCATCTACCCTGGCTACCTTTAAGTTCTGCACTGTAACTGTCTGGTGGCCCATATGCCCGGGCATATGATGGCCCTTCCATACCCTTCCCGGGGTAGTGCTAGACCCTATGGAGCCTACGCGGCGATGCGAAGTAGAACCGTGGGTCTGTGGCCCGCCTTTCCAATGCCATCTTTTCATACCGCCCTGAAAACCTTTCCCCAGAGAGGTCCCGGTCACATCCACAAAATCCCCTACCTTGAATAAATCTGCCTTAATCTCTTCGCCCACCTTATATTCCTTTGCCGGGTCTTTGAGAAGCTCTTTGATAACCCTGCGCGGTGAGACTCCCGCTTTTTTAAAAATGCCTAAAATAGGTTTTTTGAGGCGCCCCTCTTTTTTAACCTCGTCAAAACCCAGTTGGATATTGGCTCCCCTGACTGCCAGTACCGGACATGGCCCTGCCTCTATGGCGGTAACGCAGACCATCCTGCCGTCTTCCGTAAAAATCTGGGTCATCCCTATTTTTTTACCTAATATACCTGTCATGTTTTATTTCCTTATCCTTTATGGGTTATCTCTGTTAGATGCCATAATGGATAAATTCGGCCATATAGCTTATGTCGCATTCCATGCTCCATAAGCTATGGCCTCATTTGATCTCAGCATCCACACCTGCCGGTAGATTCAGTTTTTTCAAAGAATCAATCGTCCTGGCTGTCGGCTCAAATATATCGATAAGCCGCTTATGCGTGTATAATCCGAACTGCTCACGCGATTTCTTATCGATGACCGGCGAACGTAGCACCGTGTAAATCTCTTTCTTAGTAGGAAGCGGAACGGGTCCTGAGATCTTGGCACCTGTACGCCGCACAGTCTCTACAATCTCTCCTACGGCCTGATCCAGGAGGCGGTGGTCATATGCTTTTAACTTTATGCGTATTTTCTGCATAGCTCGCTCTTAAAAACTGCTTGTGCTAATCGCTTAGGCGATAATCTCAGTGACTACGCCTGCGCCTACTGTATGGCCGCCTTCGCGGATAGCGAAACGCGATTCCTTTTCCATAGCAATAGGGATAATCAACTCTACTTCGAGGTTCACATTGTCCCCCGGCATAACCATCTCAACGCCAGCAGGAAGCTTTGAAGAACCGGTAACGTCTGTGGTGCGAAAATAGAACTGCGGCCTGTAGCCGCTAAAGAAAGGCGTATGCCTGCCGCCCTCTTCTTTATTCAATATGTAAACCTGGGCCTTGAACTTTGTATGAGGGGTAATAGATTTTGGCGCTGCAATAACCATGCCGCGCTCGATAGAATCCTTATCAACACCTCTTAGGAGCAGGCCTACATTATCGCCTGCCTGACCCTCATCCAGAAGTTTGCGGAACATCTCTATCCCGGTAACCACTGTCTTCTTTACCTCTGGCCTTAAACCTATCAATTCTACTTCTTCGTTGATCTTGACTTTGCCGCGCTCGATCCTGCCGGTGCCTACAGTACCCCTACCTTCAATACTGAATACGTCTTCCACTGCCATTAAGAGCGGTTTATCCATATCTCTGATAGGCATAGGAATAAACTCATCGCATGCCTTCATTAATTCCATAATGCAAAGGCAATCGGGGCTATTCGGATCAGCTGCTAACAAGGCCTTAGAAGAACTACCCCTGATAATGGGGGTCTTGTCTCCGGGATACCCGTATTTGGTCAGAAGCTCTCTGGTCTCAAGTTCTACGAGGTCCAGCAACTCCTTATCCTGCACCAGGTCAACCTTATTTAAAAATACCACCATCGCAGGTACGTTTACCTGACGGGCCAATAAGATATGCTCTCTGGTCTGAGGCATAGGCCCGTCTACAGCTGAAACTACCAGGATTGCTCCGTCCATCTGCGCGGCTCCGGTAATCATGTTCTTGATATAGTCGGCGTGCCCCGGGCAGTCTATATGCGCATAGTGGCGCGCAGCGGTTTCATACTCGACATGCGCGACCTGGATGGTAACAACCTTCGTTTCGTCCCTTACCGTACCGCCCTTAGCAATATCAGCATACTCTCTAGCCTGGGCCTGACCTAGTTTGGCCAATACGTTGGTGATAGCTGCGGTCAGCGTAGTCTTACCGTGATCTATATGGCCGATAGTACCTATGTTGACGTGCGGTTTTGACCTTACAAATTTCTCTTTAGCCATTATCCCACCTCCTGTTTT
>JBAXNZ010000172.1:0-2205 GCA_037133515.1 bacterium | reverse complement strand
TCCGCTGCCGTTAGGCCCGATAAGCCCGATCTTCTCCCCGGCATTAATGTTGAGCGAAAGGTCCTGAAATAAAGTCTTCTTCCCGTAGCTCTTGGAAACTTTTGAGAATATAATCATAATTAGTTAATTATAGTACCCAAAGGCCAGATAAGCAATATATTTGCGCTAAAATCTCTTCCCTTCGCTCTAAAAAATAGTAAAATAAACGCATGAGTTATCTCCCTATCTTTATTATCTCTTTTACCATCGCCCTGGGAGGGGCGCTCTCTCCGGGACCGCTTTTGACCACAGTAATCTATGAAAGTTCAAAGAGCGGCTTTAAATCCGGGCCTTTTTTAATATTGGGGCATGCGCTCTTAGAGATCCTTATGCTTATCTTTATTATCTTCGGTCTTAGCCGCTTTATCCATAACCCCTGGGTCTTAAAAACAATCTCTCTTCTAGGGGCTATTATACTTTTTTGTTTCGGCCTAAAAATATTATTATCACTGCCGCGCCTATCTATTACATTAAAAGATAGCCCGGCAAAATCTAAAAATCTTATCCTCACCGGCGCTACTATGAGCATCGCCAACCCCTATTGGGCCATCTGGTGGCTGACCATAGGACTGGGGCTGTTGCTGGCTGCAGGAAGGCAGGGGATTATGGCGGTGATAGTATTTTTTTTAGGGCATATCCTGGCTGACCTGGGCTGGTACAGCATAGTCTCTTTAATGATAAGCAAGGGAAGGCGGCTTATTTCGGGTAAGATCTATAAAGGTATCCTTGCCTGCTGCGGGCTCTACCTGATAGGCTTCGCAATCTGGTTTGTCTTAAAGCCAAAAGCCTAAGCGCCAGTATACGGACCTGACTGAGACATTTTCGCTGATCTTGATTCCTGACTCCCTATCCAGGGTAACCACGCCGTGCCAAACACCCTTGTTCAGGATTATCGGACGGTCCAGATAAAAACATTTTATTAGCCCTGGGTCTTTACTTTTAGCCAGATAAATCAGGCTCTTTCCCTTTACCGGCTCAAAGCTCTCAAAAGTATAGAGATGCTGCTCAAGCCTAGATATTTTTTTATCCCGCACTAATAAGTAGGCTATCCTCCAGCCAAAGGGTTCTTTTTCCTTTAATATAACCCTGAATAAGTTTTTGCCTTTATCCTGCGTACCCTTGCTTGGAAATTCTATTATACGGCCGAAGGCGCGTAAGTTTTCGGAGTTGATTCTCTGCGGGGCATACATCTTAGCTTAGATATCTTTTGCGAATGATAATATGCAATCCAGGTTTCTTTGGGTCGCGCCCTGGTTATTCTTTATTAAATCCTTGGCTGCCTGGCCCAGCTGCTGGATAGCCGAAGGGTCGCTCAATAAAAGCCTCACCTTGTTTTTGAGCTCCTCTTGATTATGCACCTGTAGGGCCGCTTTGTTTTTTAAGAACAACTGAGCGATATCCCTGAAGTTAAACATCTGCGCTCCGAAGATAATCGGCTTTCCCAGGGCTGCCGGCTCAAGTATATTATGGCCGCCTTTTTTTACCAGGCTGCCGCCCACAAAAACAATATGGGCAATGCTATAAAAAGATAACAACTCCCCCACGCTATCTAAAATATACACTACCTTTGAATCCTCCCCTGGCTGCTCCCCTGAGCTAGTCTTGATGGCCTTAAAGCCAAGGCTCTGGGCCAAGCTAGCTACCTCGGAGGACCTCTCCGGATGGCGTGGCGCAAGGAGCAACCTTAAATCTGAAAAATCCTCTAAAAGCTCCTTATACACAGCCAATATAATCTCTTCTTCTCCGGGGTGGGCTGAGCCGCAAACCCAGAGCTGCTCTTCGAATTTCAAACGCAACCCCGAAGGCTTAAATTTAAGTTCCTGCGGCTTCAAATCAAATTTCATATTTCCGGTTACGCGCAACCTGCTTTTTTCAACGCCCAAATGCGCAAGCCTCCTTGCGTCGTGCTCAGACTGCGTGCAGAAAAGGCTCACTTTATTAAGAATCGGCTTGATTAAAAACTTGATCCCGTAATAACCCTTAAAGGAATTATCGGAGATCCTGGCGTTTACCGCAATAATAGGGATGCGTCTTTTATGCAGCGAGTTTAAGAGATTGGGCCAGATTTCAGTCTCGGCAACTATAAATAAAAAAGGATTAACTCTTTTGATAAAATTATTGATAATAAAACTTAAGTCCAAAGGCAAATAAATCACAAAGTCCCCT
>JBAXNZ010000171.1:0-2222 GCA_037133515.1 bacterium | reverse complement strand
TGAATTCAGATTCAGTAAGTTATATGAGAATGGCCCTTTCGGTATGGTATTGGCTGATAAAGAATTCCGGTTTATAAAAACGAATTCCGAGTTTTGTAAGATTATGGGGTTCAATGAAGCTGAACTGAAACAATTCACATTTAAAGATATATCACACCCTGATGACCTGAAAAATGATCTGCCATTTATCCAAAAACTAATTCAAAAGGAGATAACTGTTTATAAAACAGAAAAACGCTATATCCGAAAAGACGGTCAGGTGATTTGGGGATCGCTTACATTAATAGCTAACTATGATACTGAAGGAGAATTTCTTTATAACCTGGGTATTAATTAATCCTGCCGCAGCTAATATACCGTATTCTGATAATGCCCGGCTATCCTGGCTATTTAAGAGGATAGTGTGGGGCAAGGGTTGGCTGACAATTGCCTCTTCAACATATTTACGCAGTAAAGGATCAGGATTGTCTTCCAGGGTTTTAAAAATGTCCTTAATTGCTTGGGTTTCAGCCCTGTTAATCACCAGGCTGGCATCCGGGAAGCAAACAACGATCAAGTCCCTTACATCTCTAAGCTCAACCTGCTGGCCCTGGTAAGCAAAGATAATGCACCTGCGGGTATTCTGAAGGAGGATTCTTTCCTTGCCCTGAATAATACTATTGCCGTCAGCATCCGGGTCCTCAACAAAGGCATCCCAGTTACCCACGTCATTCCAGCCAATGTCTTCTGCTCCAACGCAAGCCAGCGCCTGCGGGGTATCTAAACTAAGATGTTCCATGACAACAAAATCCACTGATTTGGCGTTAACGAAGCTCGGGCGGTTAAATACCTCTGATATTACGCCTTCTTCATTGGGGCTACCTATTGCCTGATGAATATCCTCCAGGCCTTGAGATATTGCAGGGGCGTGTAATCTAAAAGCAGCCAGAATAGTCTCTAGGTCATAGATAAACATACCGCCGTTCCAGACCGCGCCATCTTGGATAAGCTCTTGGGCGATCAAGCCAGTAGGCAATAAATCCGGAGCAGGGTATTTTTCAAGATGTTTTTTAAGGATTTCTGCGGGAGTTTGTGGACGCACCGGATAAGGGGGTTTCTCACTAAAGCCCAAGCCTTGATGAGTATTGCTGGCGATAGGAAGTTTATCTCCTCTACGGATGTATCCAAATTCCGTGGAATGATGGGTAGGTTTAATCCCTAAAGTGACGATGTGCGGACCGGATTGCGCAACTGCTACTGCTTCTTCAAGGTAAGCGCGGAATTTATCCGGCTGGCTGATGACATGGTCAGAGGGCAAGACCACCAGAGTAGGCGAGCGTATAGACTGGGTAGCTAAGATTTTCTTGATTCTTACGGCAGCATTACCTATGCCGATGGATGTTTCCCGGGTGACGGGCATGGTCAGGATATTTTCTATTGGTATGCGTCCGCAAAGCTGCTCTCTGACTTGTTCCTGTAATTGTAAAGTTGTGCTGACAAAAATGCGCTCTCTTGAGCCGGTAAAAGGTAAGACCCTGTCTACAGTACGCTGGAGCATGGATATGCCGGTATCATCAAAACAGCGTAACTGTTTTGGGAAGCCTTTGCGAGAAGCGGGCCAGAGCCTTGAGCCTATCCCGGCGGCCAGGATGAGCACGGCAACCCGGCCGAAGTCAGCTTCAGGGTGGAGAGGGGAAGAAGAAGAGATATTAAAACTAGGATTTTTCTCCAACCAGGCTCTATGGAATCCCTCAAAGTCTTTGGTAGCAGTCAAGATATCCGGCCAGAGAAGAAGTTGCTGGCCGTCCCAGGTGAACTGTTTCCGGATAACTTCTTCTGCCTTACTAATCAGATCCGCCTGCCTCGCTTCATCGGCAACCGCCGCGCGGAAGGTACTTCCTGCCACAGGTTTGGCGCGGGGGATCTGCGCATAAGGAGTCAACCGCACCTCTGCCCCGTCAGGAAGCGCGATTACAGGATTATTCTCCCAATCCACATTGGCTAAATCTACTTCTCCCTGGCCGGCTTCTTTCCATTCATAACTCTCTATTAATTTTGCCGGCTCCCAACTGTGATGCCATATCGGCTCCCAACGCGCGTACTTTGCGGTATGGCCATCTTCTCCTACTGCGAATTCATATAACGCAAACGAAAATTGCTTGATAAATCCAAACGCCTCATTATTGCGATAACCGAATAATGACTCCAGCTCTTTTTTGTCTTCATCCTTTGTCGCATATTCA
>JBAXNZ010000170.1:0-2244 GCA_037133515.1 bacterium | reverse complement strand
GCAACCACCCCGGCCAATGCCGCAGCTCCTCCTGCAGCGGCAATAAAAACTGTTGTCCCTTTTCCAGGGGCAGCCTCTATGAACCTAGCCAGCTCTTTGGGGGTACGGTGCGCAGAAAACACCCGAGCCTGGAAAACTACGCCGAATTCTCTTAATAATTTAATTGTTTCGCTGACTGTGTCTAAATCAGACTCGCTACCCATAATGATAGTAATCACTGGTTTCATACACCCTCCTGTTATGTCAAGGCCTTCTTTCCTATATCCCTACGGTAATGCGCGCCTTCAAAACTAATCTTCTCAACTGCAAGGTAGCTCCTGTTAATTGCATCATAAATGGTATTACCCAAGCCGGTAACCCCCAAGACCCTTCCGCCGTTGGTAAGATATTTTCCTTTGGACTCTGTAGTTGCGGCATGAAAGACTGCCACGTCTTTCATTTTAGAGGCTTCTTCCAAGCCAAAGATTTCTTTTCCCTTCTGATAATCTCCGGGGTATCCTCCTGAGGACATGACTACACAAACGCAGGCGCGGCTATCCCAGCTTAATCCTCCGAGCTTAGAGACATTATTCAGCTTCTGCTCGCTGGCTGCCAACATCACCTCTAATAAATCTGATTTCAGTCTGGGCAATATCGCCTGGGTCTCCGGATCGCCAAAACGCACATTAAACTCTAAGGTACGGGGCCCTTCCTTAGTTAACATTATTCCGGCATATAAAACACCTTTATAATCTATCCCCTCCCTGGCTAAGCCGTCTATAATACGGTGGATAACCTTATCCATGATTTCCTTAAATAATTCATTGCTTACTATTGGCGCAGGTGAATAAGCGCCCATCCCTCCGGTATTAGGGCCTAAATCACTATCGAATACTCTTTTATGATCCTGGCTACAAGCCAAAGGTATGACTTCCTTGGAATCAGTAATAACAATAACGGAAGCCTCCTGGCCTTGTAGGCAATCTTCAACAATAACCTTAGCCCCGGCATCGCCAAAAATCTTATCCTGCATTATAGATTTTACTGCTGCCACTGCCTCCTCTTGGCCCTTTGCCACTACCACGCCTTTTCCTGCAGCCAGGCCGTCTGCTTTAATTACGCAGGGGCCGCCTTTTTTCTCTATATACTGTTTTGCTTCTTCTAAATTATCAAAGATCTTAAAATCAGCCGTAGGCACCTGGTATTTCGCCATTAGTTGCTTGGCAAAAACTTTACTCGCCTCAAGCCGGGCTGCCTTTTTATTGGGGCCGAAGATCTTTAATTTATGGTTTTGGAACTCATCAACAATGCCCAAGGATAACGGTATTTCAGGCCCGACCACGGTAAAATCTATTCCCTCTTTTTTGGTAAAAGTCAAAAGGCCCTTAATGTCTTCTGCCTTTATATTAACGCATTCGGCTAGACCCGATATCCCTGCGTTTCCTGGCGCACAGAATAGCTTATCCACTAGACTTGACTGCGCTATCTTCCAGGCGAGCGCGTGTTCCCTGCCGCCCGAACCTATTATCAATACCCTCATATCACTAGTCTAATTTTGTCCCGTCCCAGGGGCAGAATTTATAAGTACCGTTTAATTTCTGGTTACATGTAGGACAAGTCTTTAGTGGCATAAGCGAACTCAGAGGCAATGTCCAGCGGAAGCTCCTGGGCCCGTCTAATTCCACCGAGAACGCTCCTTCTGCTTTGGCATTCGCTATATCTTGCCCCGCACTATCCTGGGCAAGAAAAACAAAGAAATGCATATTCTGCCCCATCGGCCCCAAAACATTGGAGAGTACCGGCTTCATCGCGGCAAGAAAACTCCTGGTCTCCACGTTTATCTGCTCATCAGCCAGCGGAAGATATATATTCCCAGCCTTATCTTTGATCTTAATATTAGAACGTAGCTCAGCCTCTGCCCTATAAGTTATCCCCGCAGTCTGGCTGGTCCTTCCGTCTACTACCGCAATAATAGTATAAGGACGGAATACGGAGAGCACCTTCTCAGCCTGTTCCGGGGTTACCCCGGGATTCTGAGAGAAACTCAACTGCCAGTACTCCTGCGGTATCCACCAGACAAAACTCATCTCTCCCATCCGCTCAGATTTTTTCTGCGTCTCCTGGATAAGGGCATTGATCTCCTGCGCTTGGCTCTGGGCTAAAACAGATTCTACTCTCCCTAAAAATAAAACTATAAATACTAAAGATGATACCATCCCAAAACTTAAAAGTTTACGCATTAATCCTCCTTATTATATTACCCTG
>JBAXNZ010000169.1:0-2266 GCA_037133515.1 bacterium | reverse complement strand
TATAATTTAACAACTTTGTTGAAAAAAAGGAGAAAAATACCATGGACTTGCAGAGATTAAACTGGGTAGATATAGTTATTCTAATTCTTTTAGCCAGAATATGTTACATCGCAGTTAAAAGCGGAATGCTCACGGAATTATTTAAACTCTTGGGGGTTATTTTATCCGTTTATCTTTCTTTGCATTACTTTGTGCTTTTTTCGCTGTATCTTACGGGCCGTTTAGGATTGAAGAATATCAACGCGCATTTTATAGGCCTGTTTTCTTTTGTTCTCCTTGCGGTAGTGGGTTATCTGGCTTTTATGGGCTTACGCATATTATTTGTGAAGTTCATAAAAGCAGAATCTACGCCTGGACTGCATAAATGGGGAGGTATTATTGTGGGCCTGGCCAGGGGGTTTTTATTGGCGAGCCTGATAGTTTTTGCCCTGGCTATATCCGGTTTAGATTATTTGCATAATAGCGTTAAAAACAGCTATTTCGGCAGATATTGGGTTAATGTTGGCTGCGGACTCTACAGCAATTTGTGGAATAATCTCGCCTCTAAGTTTATGACCCAGGAAGTATTTAACAAGAAGATCGCTATAGTCCAGAAGGGGTTAGTTGATAAAAAATGAGGTTAGCCCATTTTTATAATCAAGTAGTAAGATTAGGCAGGGAGCTGGATCCCAGGGGAAGGGCTAATGTCAGCTCATACGAGGATACGGCGATATTATACGGTGATCCCCGGACTCAAGTAAAAAAGATTATGGTGGGGATAGATATTGAAGTCGCAGAGCTGCTTTTGGCGGATAAGCTGCGCCAGGAAGAAGGGCTAGATTTAGTTATCGCGCACCATCCTGAGGGCCGGGCCTGGGCTGCCTTTTATGAAGTTATGCACTTGCAGATTGCTATGCTGGTTAAGGCTGGCATTTCTAGAAAGGTGGCAGAGAAACTCATAGAAGAACGCAAGTTTGAAGTGGAGAGAAGAGTTTTGCCTGCTAACCATATGCGTTCAGTGGATGCTGCCAGGCTTTTAAAGCTCCCCTTTATGTGCATGCATACACCTGCGGATAACCATGCGCATAATTTTTTACAAAGATTAATGGATAAAGAGAAACCCAAGAAGGTCTCTGATATACTGGATATCCTGCGTGAGATCCCGGAATATAAGGAAGCAGCCGGCAATAACGCCGGGCCGCGTATTATTTTAGGCAGCCCCAATAGAGCGGCCGGTAAAATTTTCTTAGAGATGACCGGCGGGACAGAGGGGCCTTCAGAGGTATTTGATAAGTTTTATAAGTCCGGGATCAGGACTTTGATTTCCATGCATTTAGGAGAAGAGCATCTGAAAAAAGTTAAAGACGCCAAACTCAATGTAGTTATTGCAGGTCATATCTCTTCAGATACGCTTGGCCTTAACCTCCTCTTGGATGGGGTTGAGAAAGAAGAGCGCTTGGAGGTTATAGGCTGTTCGGGATTCCGCAGAATTAGGCGCAGTCTGCTTAGCAAAAACTGATAAAAGGAAAGATGACAGGACGCATACCGCAAAATCTGTTAGAGGATATCTTAGGCCGTGTTGATATCGTGGAGTTGATCTTAGGATATATCCCGCTTAAACGCTCAGGCCGTAACTTTAAAACTAACTGCCCTTTTCATCATGAAAAGACCCCTTCTTTTACGGTCTCCCCGGACCGCCAGATCTACCACTGTTTTGGCTGCGGGGCAGGAGGGAATGCCTTCAGCTTTCTAATGCAATATGAACGCCTGGAATTCCTGGAGGCAGTAGAGACATTGGCAAAGAAGGCGGGGGTTAATCTGCCGCAGATACAAAAACAGGACCCCGGGGTCAGCAATCTCATCACCCAGCTTTATAAAATTAATGAACTGGCTACGGCTTTCTATGCGGATAACCTGAATGCCTCAGCCGGAAACCAGGGGAGGGACTATTTATTAAAACGCGGTATAAAAGAAGAGAGTATAAAATTATTTAAGCTGGGATTTGCCCCCGATAAATGGGATAGCCTGATAAACTATTTTAGGGCTAGGGGGGCGAGCCTTTCTATATTAGAGAAGGCGGGCCTGGTCCTTGCTAAGGGAAGCGGAGGTTATTATGACAGGTTCCGTAACCGGGTAATCTTTCCTATATTTGATATAAAATCCAGGACCTTAGGGTTCGGGGCCAGGCTCCTGCCGGAGGGCGCAAATCCTGACTCAGGCAATACCCAGGCCAAATATATTAATTCTCCTGAGACCGCTATATATATTAAAGAAAGAAATCTTTACG
>JBAXNZ010000168.1:0-2277 GCA_037133515.1 bacterium | reverse complement strand
GCGGTCAATTTTGCCAGGTCTCCTACCGCTATAAAAATATCGCATACCTTAGCTAACTCTTGGCCTGCCTGACGGTGCAAAGACCGAGCCTGCCTACCCAACTCCAGCATATCCGCCATTACCAGGATCTTTCTTCCCTTTACCTTAAATCCGGAAAGGGCCTCCAAGGCCTGCCGCAAAGAAACAGGATTAGCATTATAAGTATCGTCAATAAAACTTATCTTTTTAAATTTTACAAGTTTAAGCCTACCCTGCGGGAATTCAAAAGCAGATAATCTAAAGGAAATCTCCGTATACCCCATGCCAAAGATACGCCCCAGTGCTATAGCAGCCAACGCATTGTATATATTATAGCACCCCGGGGTTTTTAATGTAAAACTATATTTTGAGTTTACCAGAAATTCAGTCCTGTTTTGGTAGGATCTAATATTGGAGGCGAGGAACTCAGCATGATCGTTAATGCCAAAACCTAAGGCGAATCTTTTTTTATATCCATTCCTCAGTTCTTTCCTGAGGAATGGGTCATCTGAATTCAATATTGCTATACTAGGATAGAGAAGGCTACCTAAGAGCGCGCGCTTCTCGCGAAAGACCCCTCCTAAATTATGAAAATGTTTAAGGTGCGCTGTTCCTATATTGGTAATCAGGCCTATGTTAGGACGGCAGATATCAGCCAGATATTTAACTTCGCCAAAATGATTTGCGCCTATCTCCAGTACCGCAAAATCAAAACTCGGGTCAAGCTTAAGCAGGGTTAATGGTAAACCGATCTGATTATTCTTAGTCCCTTCATTCTTAAGCACCTTATGGTGCCCAGAAAGAACATGGGCGATCATCTCTTTGGTGGTGGTCTTGCCGTTTGAGCCAGTAACCGCAATAACCGGGATATCGTACTTATTGCGCACAAACCCGGCAAGCTCACCCAGTGCTTTTATGGTATCCCGTACCTCTATTACCGCTACCTTTTTTGCTTTCGGGATTGAGCCTCTTTTTTCTTTTATAATGCAGCTTGAGCCTTTTTTTACCGCCTCACTTATAAAGTCGTGGCCGTCAAAATTATTCCCTTTTATGGCAATAAAGGCCTCTCCTGGCTTAATCGACCTTGTATCCATGGAGATGCTCTTAAAAGATACCCTAGGATCTCCTTGGAGCAACCGACCTCCAGTTGCCTTTAATACCCCATTAGCTTCAAACATTCTCTTATAGCCTCTCGGTCATCAAAATGGACCTTGCCTGTCCTTAATACCTGATAATCTTCATGCCCCTTGCCTGCAACCAACACTATATCTGCTGGTTTTGCCAGCAACAGCGATTTACGGATTGCTTCCTTACGGTCGGGGATAACACAGTAATTATTATTCTTTACGCCCTTGACTATTTCTTCTATTATTGCCAAGGGGTCTTCGGAGCGCGGATTATCGCTGGTAATTACCATATAATCTGAAAGCCTTGATACTACCTCGCCCATCTTCGGCCTTTTACCCCTATCCCTATCCCCGCCGCAACCAAAGACCGAAATAATTTTCCGAGGAGAGAGCTCTCTTAAGGTAGTAATGACATTTTTCAAGGCGTCCTCAGTGTGGGCATAGTCTACAAATACAGTAAAGGGCGCAGTTGAATCTATCCTTTCAAGCCTGCCCGGCACGGAAGAGAAATTTGCAATAGCCCTCCTTATTACCTTAATGTCTATGCCTGCTCGCATCGCCCAAGAAATAGCTGCCAGCATATTATATACGTTATGGCGGCCGATAAGCCTGCTTTTAAAATCAGTTCTCAAGCCGGCGGCATTGACGATAAACTCAGTGTGCTTGATATCAAAGCTTATATCGCTGGCCCTGACTTCTGCCTCACCGTCTATCGAATAGGTAATTTTTCCTGCCTTAGTCAACCCTATAATCTTTCTGCCGTATTCATCATCGTTGTTAATAACTGCGAAGGATCCGGGTTTAAGATTCTTAAATAACCCGGCCTTTGCCTGAAAATAATTATCGAGTGTTGCGTGATAATCCAAATGGTCCTGGGTAAGATTAGTAAATATCGCTGACTTGAAATCTATCCCCCCTATCCTTTCCTGATCTAGGGCATGGGAGGAGACCTCCATAGCAACGTAGCTTACCCCCTGCCCAGACATCTGCGCCAGCAGAGACTCTAACTCCACAGGGCCGGGAGTAGTATTAACCGAAGGGGCAATCCTATCTTTAAAACGGTAGTTAACCGTGCCCACCACACCTACTGTTGCACCTACCTCTTTTACGATCGCCTCAATTAAATAAGATA
>JBAXNZ010000167.1:0-2305 GCA_037133515.1 bacterium | reverse complement strand
ATGAGGCCTTTCCTGAAAGCAAGGCGGTCTTTGATAGGGCGGATCAGGTCCTGGGGTTTTCTTTAAGCAAGATTATCTTTGAAGGCCAAAAAGAAGAACTTACCGAGACAGAGAATGCTCAACCGGCAATATTAACTATGACTATTGCCTGTTGGGAGGCGGCTTTAGCTGCCGGAGTTTTAAAGCCAGATGTTTGCGATTATGCTGCTGGTTTAAGCCTGGGAGAATATTCCGCTTTAGTTGCTGTTGGGGCAGTAGCTTTTGAAGATGCGCTAAATTTGGTCAGGCGCAGGGGTGAGTTTATGGAAGAGGAGGCAGCGAAACGTCCCGGAAAGATGCTCTCCGTAATCGGCCTGGAACTGGCAGTCGTTAGGGAGCTATGCGTTCAAACCAACACCGAAGTAGCAAATATCAACTCACCCGGCCAGATAGTCATCTCAGGCGGGATAAAAGAGATTGAACAAGCGAAAGCGCTAGCTCAGGAGAAGGGCGCTAAAAGGGTAATCTCCCTTGAGGTCAGCGGCGCATTTCACTCTTCTTTTATGCAGGGGGCCTGCGTTAAATTAGCCAAAGAGCTACAGAAGGTAAGGTTTAGCAAGCCCAGGCTTTCCTTAATCAGTAATGTGACTGTAAAGGTAGTAACCGACCCTGGGGAGATTAAAGATAACTTGGTAAGGCAGATATCCTCGAGCGTTCTTTGGGAAGATTCGATGAAATTCATGCTTTCCAAAGGCGTGGTTAATTTTATCGAGCTTGGCCCGGGGAAGGTCTTAAAAGGCCTGATGCGCAGGATCAATGAAACTGCCGTGGTGAATAATATAGAGAAGAAAGAGGATATTATTGGCTTAGGAGAGAAGAGATGAGACTAAAAAGTAAGGTTGCCTTGATTACGGGAGCTGCGCAGGGGATAGGTAGGGAGATCGCGCTTACCTTTGCCCGCGAAGGAGCGGATATTGCGGTGGCTGATGTCAACCTGGAGAAAGCAACCCAAACCGCCGCAGATATAGAGGCTTTAGGCGCCAGATCCCTGGCTTTAGAATTGGATGTGACTGACTATGTGAAGGTTGAAGAGGGCTTAAATAAAATCCTTGACAAACTAGGAAAGGTTGATATATTAGTTAACAATGCAGGGATTACCAAAGATAGCCTTTTGCTTCGCATGAGTGAAGCAGACTGGGATGCGGTAATAAAGGTTAATCTTAAAGGGACCTTTAATTGTACAAAAGCCGTATCTAAGTTGATGATCAAGCAGAAGGCAGGCAGGATCATCAATATTGCCTCAATTATAGGCATAATAGGTAATCCCGGGCAGGCAAATTACTCTGCCTCTAAGGCGGGGATTATTGCTCTGACAAAAACTACGGCGAAGGAATTAGCCAGCCGCAATATCAACGTGAATGCGGTAGCCCCTGGTTTTATCCAGACGGATATGACTGCCAAGCTCTCTGAAGAGGTAAGGCAGAAGATGTTGGGGGCGATTCCTTTAAATAGATTTGGTAGTGCAGCTGATGTTGCTGGCATATGCTTATTTTTAGCATCTGAGGAGTCCAGCTATGTTACCGGCCAAACATTAGTAGTGGATGGCGGTATGGTTATGGTATAATATTAAAAGGAGGAAGGATAATGGCAGTTCAAGAAAAAGTAAAATCTATTATAGCAGAACAATTAGGGGTAAAGCCGGAAGAGGTTGTTCCTGAGGCCTCGTTTATCGATGACTTAGGGGCAGATTCCCTGGATACCGTGGAGCTGGTAATGGCCTTAGAGGAAGAATTTGGCATTGAGATCCCGGATGAGGACGCAGAGAAGATTACTACCGTAGGTGATGCGATTAAATATATCGAAGAAAAGAAACCACAATAAGCAGTGTTAATATAGATTTGCGTATTCAAATACCCCGCCTAGAGTTTTGGCGGGGTAAGTTTTAATGAGTCCCCATCGTTTTGCTTCGCTTTGCGAAGCAAAAGCGAAGCAATGGGGACGAATAAATCCCTTAAAGTTTCTATAAGAGTTAACCTTTAAGGGAGTAGCAGGTTAGCCGAGGTTATAATAATATGTCTGAACACCGCGTCGTAGTTACAGGTATGGGCGTGATCACTCCCGTAGGAAACAGCGTTGATTCCTTCTGGAAGGCAATGCAAGAAGGCAAGTCAGGCGCGGATAAGCTTACTTGTTTTGATGCCACTGCTTTTGATAGCAGGATTGCCTGTCAGGTAAATGACTTTGACCCTTTAGCTTATGGTATCAGTGCCAAAGATGCCAGGCGTATGGAGAAATTCATACAGTTTGCCATTGCCTGCTCTAAGCA
>JBAXNZ010000166.1:0-2307 GCA_037133515.1 bacterium | reverse complement strand
GCATTAACATCACATTAGTAAAGATAATGGCAACCAGGGAGTTTAACAAACAGATAATTCCGATAACACGCCGCCTCCTGATCAAGAACATCTGCATCAGCTCTCTCTGCCTACCTAATTGCTTTATCAGTTTCTTTCTGGGGGTGGTAATGGTCTTGCCGAGAAATTTTTCTATGCGCATGTAGGTATCGACGTCAAACAAAAGAAATATGCCGACTAGAAAAGTAACCGGGCTTGTAACTAAGAAAAAAAACTTAAGGAAATTAGTAAAAATCATCTCGCTTGTCATCTGTCTCCCCCCTTATCTTTTTAGTGTGCTAAGTAGGATTAACGTGCGCCCAGCAGGAATCGAACCTGCAACAACCAGCTTCGTAGGCTGATGCTCTATCCAATTGAGCTATGGGCGCGATATATATCATTTTATTATATAAACTAAGTGGTAAGAATTCAATGGTTTTATTGCCTAAGATTTTGAGATTGACTTCCTGGGTTTTAGAGTGTAAATTAAATGAAAACAGTGAGGATATGAAGATACGCTCATTCTTTAAAGTAACTCCCAGGATAGTAACCCCTAACGAAAAAAAGGTAGTCCTGGAAAATTTTGCCTCCCTCTCTACCCTGCAGGGCCTAGGGTATCTGCTACCTATACTTGTCCTTCCTTATCTGATCAGGATAATCGGCCCGGAAAAATTCGGTTTAATAGCTTTTGCCCAGGCCTTTGTACAGTATTTCATGATCCTCACCGACTACGGTTTCAGCATATCTGCCACCCGTAAGATCTCCCTCTGTAAAGGAGAAAAAGAAAAACTCTGCGCGATTTTTTCCTCCGTAATGACGGTAAAACTTATACTGGCGGCCATAAGCTTTTTGATATTGCTGGCAATTATAACCTACGTCCCCAGGTTTAAACAGGACTGGTTAGTATATATATTTAGTTTCGGCGCGGTGGTCGGCAACACATTATTCCCGGCCTGGTTCTTTCAGGGAAAAGAAAAGATGATCTATATAGCCCGCATCAATGTCATCGGAGGAATAACCTATGCCATCTCCTTATTCATCTTTGTCAGAAGCCCGCAGGACTACCTATACGTGCCCCTACTTAACTCATTATTCTTCCTGGTAACCGGGCTGCTCGGCCTATACATCGCCTTCAAAAAGTTCAGCCTGGAGTTTGTCTTTCAAAGTTATGAAGACATACAGCAGGAACTAAAAACCGGCTGGCATATCTTTATCTCTGTCTTAGCTATAAATACCTATACCGCCACTAGGGTTTTTGCGGTAGGGCTGCTTACCAATAATATTATTACCGGATATTATTCCATCGCCGATAGGCTCGCCAGTTTTATACAGAGCTTCCCTATGGATTCCTTCACCCAGGCAATATATCCCCGCTTTAACAAGGTCTTTAATAAAAACAAAAAAAGAGCCCTAAGGTTAATGTATAAAGCACAAAGCTATACCACCACGGGTTTTATAATATGCCTGCCCATCCTATTTTTCTTTGCCCCGTTGATTGTAAGGTTGTTCTGCGGAATAAGCTATCCGGAAGTAGTATTGGCCTTAAGGATTCTCGTAGTCTCGGTATTCTTAGTAGGCGCTAATGCCTTCAGGGTACAATTTCTTCTGGTCTCAGGAAGGACGGATATTTATTCCAGATTACATGTGGCTGCGGCCCTCTTAGGCCTACCGCTCATATTCATCCTGATACACTATTTTTCCTATCTAGGGGCAGCATTATCAAAGATTATTATTGAGGCAGGGGTAATCATTGTAACATTCAGGCTGGTTAAAAATCTGACTAAGGATATCTACTTATAGACTTTAAATCCGGGGAGCCGCTCGTTCTTCTGCATCTGAAAACGCCTATCATCAATATTCATCAGTGCCTTAATATAGCGCCAGGAGACAAAAATATTAGCCTTAACTTTCTCCTTTACCTGTTTATTCTCCGGTACAAGATTGCCGTTCTCATCCCACCAGATACCCAGCTCATACGCCGGATTCTCGATCCAGACCCCTTCATTATCAACCCCTGCCACCACTGCCCAGATCTCGTCTTTAAAGATCTGAAATAACGGCAGGTCCATGCGTATCTCTTCTGAAAACTTAAACAAGACCAGCTTTCCTTTAAGCTCTTCCAGCTGCATCGCGCCCTCCTCTATAATAGCCTATTCTATCAATACCACTCCAAAATAGTTCGCTTTATCGCGCAGAGATTTGACTACTTCTATCTTAAAGCCGTTGTTACGCGCGGTTTGGTAAACATCTACCCCACAGGCTTCCATCGCAGGCCTGGCTTCTTCCGGG
>JBAXNZ010000165.1:0-2323 GCA_037133515.1 bacterium | reverse complement strand
ATTACCCTGGAAGAGGCGGCAGCCGGAGTAGAGAAGACCATTAACCTTCCGCGTTATGATACCTGTTCTACCTGTTCCGGCAGCGGTGCAAAACCCGGCAGCAAAAAATCGACCTGTCCGCAGTGCAGAGGCTCCGGCCGTACCGTAGTCTCAAACGGCTTCTTTCAGTTAGCGCAGGGCTGCTCGCGCTGCGGCGGTGAAGGCTCAATTATACAGACTCCCTGCGTTACCTGCCGCGGTGAAGGCCGTAGCCGAGTAACGCATAAGATTAAAGTCAAGATCCCCGCAGGCGTGGATTCCGGCTCGCATCTTAGGGTGCGCACAGAGGGAGAGGCAGGGACATCCGGAAGAGGAGACCTCTATGTAAATATCGAAGTAGAGAAGCATGATGTTTTTGAAAGGCATAATAATGATATCTTGACAGAGATAAAGATTAGCCTGGTAAAAGCGATATTGGGCGCAGAAACCGAAGTGCCTACACTTGAAGGAAGCGTGAAGATGAAGGTCCCTGCCGGTACACAAAGCGGCAGGGTATTCAGGCTTAAGGAAAAAGGCATCCCTGATGTTTACGGCCACGGAAAGGGCGATGAGCTGGTTAGGGTTGAGGTAGAGATCCCGCAGAATCTCAATGCCAAGCAGCGCCAACTCATAGAGGAATTTGCCAGGGCCTCAGGGGAAGACCCGGATAAAGAGAGCCTTTCCGATAAGATAAAAAAGGCTTTTAAGTAAAGGTATAATTATAGAGGAGTACTAAGATGCCCACTTACGAGTATGAATGTACGCACTGCGGTTATAGATTTGAGGTTTCTCAGAAGATCACTGCCAAGCCTTTGAATAAATGCCCCAAGTGCGAGAAGAAAGTGAAACGGTTAATCAGTCGCGGCTTGGGGTTTATCTTTAAGGGTTCGGGTTTTTATGCTACTGATTACCGCAAGAAAGAGAACACCTGCCCCAAAGCAAAAGAAGGATGTAATGCCTGCGTCAAAAAATAGATCCCTCTTTATTAAATATTGGCTACCCGTAATAATCTATGCTATAATTATTTTTTCTGCTTCGTCTATCCCTGGAAAAGCAATACCTCTTATATTCAAATACCAGGATGTCGTCTTCCATTTTTTTGAGTATGTTTTTTTATCCGTATTACTCAATCGTGCATTAAAGGCAGCGGTTATACCGGATGTTAGGATCAGGCGTTTTTACTGGGTATTTATTTTGTGTCTACTCTATGCCCTAAGTGACGAATGGCACCAGTCTTTTGTGCCGGGTAGGATGGCTTCTTTATATGATATTGTTATTGATGGATTAGGCGCATTTATTGCCGGTATAATATACCTATGGCGAAGATAAAACCTTTTAAAGCAGTTATCTATAACCAGGAAAAAATAAAAGACATCTCCGGGGTGGTCTGTCCGCCTTATGATGTAATTTCCCCGCAGCGCCAGCAATATTTTTATGACCTGCATCCCAACAATTTCATACACCTGCTTTTGCCTAAAGCTACCCCCCAGGAAGATAAATACCGCATAGCTGGAGGTTATTTTAAGGATTGGCTTAAAAACGGGATACTTATTCCTGAAGACAAAGAAGCGATATATTTTTACAGCCAGCAGTATAATTTAAAAGGAGAGAAGAGGACCCGTTTAGGGTTTATCGCCAGGCTTTACCTGGAAGAAAAAAAGTCTACCTTCGGGCATGAACATACTCACCGGGAAGCCAAGGAAGACAGGCTTAAACTCCTAAAGAAAGTAAAGGCTAATCTTAGTCCCATATTTGTTATTTTTGCGGATAAAAAACGCATTATACAGAACGTCTATCAGAAGCATGTCAAGGAGATCAAGCCTTTCATCGAAATCACGGATGACGAAAAGGTCACGCATAAGGTATGGAGGATAGATTCCCCCGACATACTGCGTGATATAGAAAATAAGATGTCAGGTGAAAACATCTTTATTGCCGACGGCCATCACCGTTATGAAGTAGCCTGCGCCTGGCGCGATGAAATGAAAAAGAAGATGAGTTCTTCTACGGCAGAAGAGAGTTTTAATTATCTCATGGCTTACTTTACCAATCCTGATCCCAGGGGGCTTACGATTTTACCAATACACCGCTTGGTAAAGTTATCCTGCCGTATGGATCCCTCTAGCCTTATCGATAAGCTTAGGGAGTTTTTTGATGTAGAGGAGGTCAAGGATCGCTCCAGGTTCTTTTTTCTCATGGAGAAGGCCGGAAAAACAGAGCATATCCTAGGGATGTATTATAACAAGAGGTATTCGTTCCTGCGTTTAAAGAATGTCAAAATCCTGGATAAGATCATAAATGATAA
>JBAXNZ010000164.1:0-2329 GCA_037133515.1 bacterium | reverse complement strand
CAGAGCTTAAGAAAAGCCTTATTCCCCGGGAAGATTACGCTGCATTTAAGTCTTTTTCTGAAGGCCTGGCTAAGAAGATAAAGCAAAGGATCATTTTAGAAAGGGTAGACTAAAGATAATATGGCTAAAAAAGAGAATGGCGCTTCTGACCGCAGGCAGTATATAAGGTTGGATTCCGTATTTCCGGTTGAATTTAACATAGCCAGCCTTGATGGCAAGAGCCTGCTCTCGGATTGGCTGCAGGGTTTTACCAATGATATAGGTAGGGGCGGGATATGCCTGACAGCCAATAACCTAAGCCCCGAGCTGGCTGCCATTATAAAAGCAAAACAGGTGAAGCTCTCTCTGGGGATAGAGATGCCTTTTTCAAAAAAGCCCATCTCTGCCGTGGCTAAGGTAGCCTGGGTGCAGGATGTTGCCGAACAGCCTAACAAATACCTCATCGGCCTTGCCTATGAGCAGATTTTAGAGACGGATAACGATAAGATTGTGCGTTATGCCAGGGCCAAGAAATGGTTTATCCCCTTTGTTATGAGCGTGATTATTATACTAGCGGCGGCCTTTGCGGTTAATAGCTATATCAATATAAAATTAATCAGGGGTAATAAGGCCCTGGTGCAGCAGCTGGTAAATACCCTGCAGGATTCTGGCGTAGCCAAGCAGAAGATAAAAGAGATAAATAAGGAGCGCGAGGATTTAGAGGCGAAGATCCAGGCCTTCCAGGAGCGGATTAAAAAGGTTGAAGAGGATAGGGCAGACTTAAATGAGAAGTCAGAATTAGTCCAGATCAACAGTACCAGTAAAATGAAAGAGCTGGGTAGTTTAATTAATAAATTAGGCCAGGAGAAGGTGGTATTACAGAGGCAGCTCGATTCGCTGCAACATAAAGAGAGCGCTGTTACCGAAGAACTGGTGAGTCTAGATAAACGTAAGGTCAGCCTTGAAAAAGCCAATATAGACAAGATGTATCAGTGGCTTAAGGTCCATCAGAATCCGCGCTCAGGCCTGGTAATGAGCTTTGAGGGAGACAGTGACGTAAATAATTGGGCGTTTACTTATGACCAATCTCTGGCGCTGCAGGCCTATACCTATTTTGGGGATTTTGATCTGGCAAAGAAGATGCTGGAATTCTTTGATAAGAAGGCCAAAAGAAGGGGAGGCAATTTTCTTAATGCCTATTATGTTGACGATGGCTCCCCAGCAGAAGAGATCGTGCATAGTGGTCCTAATATCTGGCTGGGCATAGCTATAATACAGTATACCCAAAAGAGCCAGGACCGAAGCTATCTTAAGTTAGCAGAGGATATCGCGCAATCGATAGTCGTATTGCAGAACGAAGATAAGGATGGCGGTATACGCGGAGGGCCTAACGTAGGCTGGTACGCCACTGAGCATAACTTAGATGCCTACGCCTTCTTTAACATGCTTTATAAAATGGTCCCCAGGCCTATTTATCTTGAGGCCAGGGATAAGGTCTTAAACTGGCTGATTCAGCATACTTATGGTAAGACAGATCTGCCCGTTAAACGCGGCCGGGGAGATTCTACCATAGCCACTGATACCTATGCCTGGTCCATTGCAGCTATTGGCCCGGAAAAATTAGAGACCTTAGGGATGAACCCGGATAAGATTATGGAATTCGCAGAACAGAACTGCGGCGTAGAGGTTGACTATATCAGGCCGGAAGGTCCTACCATTAGAATGAAAGGATTTGATTTTGCCGCCCAGACGCACTTAGCCAGGGGCGGGATTGTCTCGTCAGAGTGGACCGCCCAGATAATTATGTCTTTTAAGATTATGGCAGATTATTATGCTAAAAAAGCTCTGCCAGAGAAGGCAGGCGTATATATGAATAAGGCTGAAGAATATTTGGCTGAACTGGGGAACATGATTATCTCAAGCCCCTCTCCTTCTGGCCAGGGAGAAAGCTGTTTGCCCTATGCTACTCAGGATTCTGCGGATACCGGGCATGGTTGGGCTACTCCCAAGGGGAAGTTTACCGGTTCTGTATCCGGGACCGCCTATACAATATTTGCCTACTATAACTACAATCCCCTGGAACTTAAGGAATGAAGTCGAAGTTGAATAGCATATATCTGAGACTTCATACTTTTTTCGGGCCGCAGTACTGGTGGCCGGCTGAAGATACATTTGAGGTCATGGTGGGGGCAATCCTTACCCAAAATACCAGCTGGTCGAATGTGGAAAAGGCAATCAGGAACCTTAAAGATAAAAGAGCCTTAAGCCCTACTCGGCTATTTAAAATGCCGGTTGAAGAATTAGCCAAATTAATAAGGCCAGCAGGTTATTATAATATCAAGGCCAGGAG
>JBAXNZ010000163.1:0-2415 GCA_037133515.1 bacterium | reverse complement strand
CAAACCAGGCCTGCCCCAAAAGCATCTAAAAGAACAATATCTCCTTTTTTGATTCTTCCTTCTTTTACTGCCTGGCAGAGCGCTGTAGCAGTAGAGGCAGAAGACATATTGCCGTATTTCTCTATATTAAAATAAACCTTATCTTTGGGTAGATGCAACTTTTTGGCTACGGCTAGTAATATCCTGATATTAGCCTGATGCGGTATAACCAGGTCTATATCTGCGCACTCAAGGCCTGCCTTTTTCAAGGCAGTCTGAGCAGCTGAAGCCATGATATTAATCGCTAATTTAAATAACTCATTCCCCTGCATCTTTAGATAATGCATGCGCTTATCTATGGTTTCTTGGCTAGCCGGATATCGGGAGCCTCCTGCAGGAAGCATCAATAAGTCTGTCTGCGTGCCGTCACTTCCTAAGTAACCGGAGAGTATTCCTCCTGATTCGACCGGCGCTAAAACCGCAGCCCCTGCGCCATCCCCAAAGAGCACGCAGGTATTGCGATCCTGCCAATCAGTAATAGAAGAGAGGACCTCAACACCCACTACTAGCGCATTCTTATAGAATCCGGTAGCTAAAAACTGCTGCGCTATAACTATGGCATGCACAAACCCGGCGCAGGCAGCAGAGATGTCAAAACATGCTGCTTTCTTGGCGCCGAGCGCCTTTTGCACAAAACAGGCAGTAGAGGGAAACTGCATATCAGGAGTAACATTAGCTATTATTATAAGCTCAAGGTCCCCGGCTAAAACTCCGGCATCTTTTAAGGCAGCGTGAGCTGCCTTAACAGCTAAATCAGAGGCTGCTTCTTCTTTGGCAGCGATTCGCCTCTCTTTAATACCAGTACGGGTGGTGATCCACTCATCTGAGGTCTCTACCATCTTTTCCAGGTCTGCGTTAGTCAGGACCTTCTTAGGCAGATATTCCCCTACTCCGATAATACCTACCCTACGTACATAATTTTTATCTTTAACCATATATACCTGCCTTAAATCCTCACTGCCTCTGTGATCTTTTCGTTAAACTTACGCTCAACTTCTTCCTTGGATACCCTGATGGCATTCTTTATAGCCTTGGCATTGGAGCGGCCATGGCCAATAATCACCACGCCATCTACTCCCAACAAAGGCGCTCCCCCATATTCTGAATAATCAAGTTGCTTCTTAAACCTGGAGAAGCTCGCCCTTAATAAAAGCGCGCCCAAGACCCCTAAGGGGTTGCTCATAATATGCCTCTTTAAGAATACCTGCATGGCCTCAGCCAGGCTCTCTGAAACCTTTAAAGCCACATTACCGACAAAGCCGTCGCAGACAATAATATCGCACTTCCCGGAAAAAAGGTCTTTGCCCTCTACGTTGCCGATAAAACTGAGTTTACTTTTCTCAAAAAGCTCATAGGTCTCTTTGATAAAATCCGTGCCCTTCCCCTCTTCTTCTCCGATACTCAAAAGGCCGACCTGAGGATTGGCTATATTCAATATATGGCGCATATATGCATCTGCCATAATCCCGTATTGCATAAGCTGCATAGGCTTGGGATCAATGTTAGCGCCCACGTCTATAATCATAGTAATACCCTTTAGGGTGGGGGTAATTATGCCTATCCCGGGCCGCTCAATCCCGGGGAGCATGCGCAGGCTAAGGGTAGCAGCACAGACCACTGCCCCGGTATTGCCGGCGCTAAAAAAAGCGTCACCCTTACCCTCCTTGACAAGGTCCAAACCCACCACAATAGAAGAATTTCTTTTTTTCCTGACGCTGCTTGCCGGCGATTCCGACATCTCGATTACTTCAGAAGCATGATAGACTGAAATCCTATCTGCGCAGTAGTTGGATTTTGCCAGCAAGGACTTAATCCTTGTTTCATCTCCTACTAGCACGACTTCGGTATTGGCGTATTCACGAATAGCCGCTATCGCGCCCTCAATAACCACCTCAGGGGCGTAGTCTCCGCCCATGGCATCAACAATTATTTTCATAGATTAACGGGTTGCGTTCTTAAAAAGAGCCTCACCCTGATTACTACTTCTTGGGCTTCTTCTCTTTTATCTTTATCTCTAACACCTGCCTGCCATCATAATAACCGCATATCTTGCAAACGCGATGAATAAGCTTTGGCTGTTTGCATTGCGGGCAGGGAATGAGATTTACCGTGGTTAATTTCCAATGCGTCCTGCGTTTTCTGCCGCGCGCACTGGAATGTCTTCTTTTAGGTAATGGCACAGGAACATCCTCCTTCGTTTAAGTTGTTGCCGCATCCGGGGCAAAGCCCCTTACAATCCTGACTACACAAGGGCTTAACCGGGTAATCCAGGATTATCTCTTCCCTTATGTCCGGATTAAGGTCCAGTATAAGGTTACGGTTATCAGCCGGATAATTCAGCTGCAGCTTTTTTTTAAGTTCCAGGGAATATTCTTT
>JBAXNZ010000162.1:0-2418 GCA_037133515.1 bacterium | reverse complement strand
GGGCCGACGCCAATCAACAGGCCTGCGGCACCGGTCTCCATAAGTTCTAAAGTCGTCTCATAGGTTACACAATTACCTATCAGCACAGGGATCTTAGTGTCTTTGCAGAACTTAAAAAGATCCAGGCTTTTATATTCTTTGGAGATATGTCTGGTGCTGGTGACTGTGGACTGCACCACAAAGATATCCGCTCCGGCAGAGACGGCAATCTTTGAGAATCTTTGGGCATGCGCAGGGATGCAGCTGACCACTGCCGTGCCTTTCTTGGCCTTGATCTGTTTTACCCTCTTGGCAATCAATTTTTCCTTGATAGGAGTAGTGTAAACAGACTGGGTCAGGGCTGTTGCTTCGGCAGGCGTGGCAGAGGCAATCTTCTCTAAAACCAGATCCGGCTCTTCGTATCTAGTCTGAATACCATCCAGGTTTAATACTGCTATGCCTCCCAACCTTGACATCTCAACGGCAAAACGAACATCCACTACCCCATCCATAGCTGCTGCCAGTATGGGAACGCTGAATTTTTTATTCCCCAATAAGAAAGCAGTGTTTACTTCATTGGGGTTTATAGTCTGAGAGCCTGGAACCAGGGCCACCTCATCAAATCCGTAGCATATGCGGGCGCGCCTTCCTATACCTATCCACTCTGCCATTTTTAGCTCTCCTTATAGTATAAGTTATTATTTAACAATGGATTACGAATTTTTTACCTCTTCTGCGGAAATATTTACGAAAGGATATGCAATTTTACAATAGCAGGGAGAGTTTGTCAATGATTTTTTAATTCAAGAGCGCGCTATGGCAGTTGCGAATAAATCTGTACCATTCTCTCACGCAACTTATCATACGTCTCCTGCTCCAGGATATTATAAGCAAGATGTTTATTCTCGAATATCTCGGTCTGGCCTGCGATCCTCCTGAAAGCCAAGAGATAACGGCCGGCATATTTAAAACGACGAGTGGCGGTTATCGCTAACAGGAAGTTATCCTGATCGAACTTTCCGTTCATCTCATCCACTACCAAACCTACCAGGAAATCTTTTTTAATACGGATAGGGGTAATTGCGCCCACCTGAAAGGACTGATCAGGATCCCTCTCCTGCACGAAAGGCAGGCTGTTCATCTCGCCGAAAAAGGCGTATTCGTCAAAATGTGATATTCTTCCGTATTTATGGAAGGAAGGATCAAGCAGATAAGTCTCACCTCCTAAGAGAGAATGTTTTGTAATGACCAGGGCTATATGGGAGGCGCGCGGATGAAGGAAGTACCCTGATTCTGACAAGGATATAAATTTTATATTGTCTCCGGCCGGGAATATTGGTCGTATCTTCTCATAAACATAAGCCGCGAGCTCTCCGCAGACGCCGTAACGGCCTTCACTAAGCATAACTTTTCCATCTTTATCAAAACGGTGGATATTATGCAGGGACCATTTTTTCTCCGTAAAGTCGATGCTTATCTTTACATCCGGCATCATAAAGGCATTAAATCCGGAGTATCTTAAAGGTTCGATGACCTTTTTTACTTCTTCATAGTAAGGGATGCTCTTTTCAATATCGGTAGGAACAAAAATCTCTGAATAAGTACTGGCAGACCAGCGGAAAAGCCACACCGCAGCCATACCCATCAAGAAAAATAAAACGGCCCAGAATAAATGAAACCCCTTCAGTAATCTTCTTATCAACTCCAGCGCCTGCTCTCTTTTTATGCCCATATCATTATATTATAAATCTAATATGCCTGCTTACAAGAGAATTCCCCGGCCACCGCAGAGGTATAAAAACAGGGGCGGGAAATCACTCTCCCGCCCCATCGCCTTTATTAAAAAGGGAAACCGGTCCCTTTTTAATACATACCGCCGCCCATACCTCCCATACCGCCTCCGGGTGGCATAGCAGGCATCCTATCTTCTTTTTCTGGCTTATCAGTAATAAGCGCCTCTGTGGTCAAAAGTAATGACGCGATACTGGATGCATTTTGCAGCGCACAGCGGGTGACTTTTGTAGGGTCAATTACACCGGCCTCGATCATATCCACATAGGCATCCTGTGCTACATCATAACCGATATTGGCCTTCTCTTGTTTTACGCGCTGCACTACTACCGAGCCTTCAAGGCCTGCGTTCTGGACAAGCTGCCTGATGGGCTCTTCCAGGGCGCGTTTTACGATATCCACGCCGATCTTCTCATCACCCTCAAGTTTCATCTTATCCAAAACAGGTATGGTGCGAATCAGCGCTACCCCGCCTCCCGGGATTATACCCTCTTCTACTGCTGCGCGGGTGGCATGCAGGGCGTCTTCTACGCGCGCCTTCTTCTCTTTCATCTCGGTTTCAGTTGCAGCCCCGATATTAATTACTGCGACACCTCCGGCAAGTTTAGCCAGGCGTTCCTGAAGTTTCTCTTTATCATAATCAGAATC
>JBAXNZ010000161.1:0-2428 GCA_037133515.1 bacterium | reverse complement strand
AAGGAGCAGGAATATATCATATCCCGCGTCCTGCATTGCTGGCAGATGGACCTTGCCTATAATGTTAGAAGAGGAGAGGGGGAGAGTATCTGGCTGATCTTTAGGTTGAAGGCCTTCCCTGAGATGGAGATTAACTTAGATCAAAGTTATCACGGTCCGAAGTCCGGGGCAGCGCAATAATTTTATATAAGATGTCCCGACAGCTAAGCGCTCAAAAATTTGAAACAAATTTTTTCGCAGCTGCGGGATTAATTCGCAGACGTATGTTGCAAAATATAGCAAACTACAACTTATGTCGTCTTACGGACTCCATAAGTTGTCTGTTCATTAAAGAGAGGTAGAAATGAATATCTCGATTATTGGTTCCGGATATGTGGGCCTAGTTACCGGCTCCTGTTTTGCCGAGCTGGGCAACAAGGTTATCTGCGCGGATAACGATAGCAAAAAAATAGAGGGCCTCAAAAAGGGGATAATCCCTATCTATGAGCCCGGCCTAAAAGAATTAATAGCGGGCAACGTAAGAAAGAAGAGGCTTAAATTTACCTCTAGCATTAAAGAAGCAGTTTTAGGCTCGGAGGTAATCTTTATCGCCGTAGGCACGCCGTCGCTAGAAAACGGAGAGGCAGACCTCACCTATATAGAGAACGTGGCGCGTAATATTGCCCAGAACTTAAATGGCTACCGTTTGATAGTCGAGAAATCCACGGTCCCGGTTGAGACCGGCAAATGGGTAAAGCAGACCATCGCTACCTATATAAAACGCAAAGTGAAATTTGATATTGCCTCTAATCCAGAATTCTTAAGGGAGGGCCAGGCGATAAGCGATTTTATGCATCCGGATAGGATCGTTATCGGCGTTGAGTCAAAGGTTGCCCGGGATATCCTGGTTAACTTATATAGCCCGCTTAAAGCACCGCTAGTGATAACCGATATCAAATCCGCAGAGCTTATCAAGCATGCCTCAAACTCCTTTCTGGCTACCAAGATTTCTTTTATCAATGCCATCTCGCGCATCTGCGAAAAGGTGGGGGCAGATGTGGTGGAGGTAGCTGTTGGCTTAGGCCTGGATAAAAGAATAGGCCCTAATTTCCTAAACGCAGGGCTTGGCTATGGCGGCTCATGTTTTCCCAAAGACCTGGATGCATTTGTGAACATATCCGAAAAATTAGGCTATGATTTTGCATTACTCAAGGCTGCGCGGCAGATCAACCAGGAGCAAAAGGCGTTTTTCTTAAGCAAGATCAAAGATGCGCTCTGGATCCTTAAAGATAAGAGCGTGGGGATATTAGGGCTTTCATTTAAACCGAATACAGATGATATCCGCAATGCCCCTGCGATAGAGATAATCCAGGCCTTAGAGATCGAAGGCGCAAAGATAAAGGTCTATGATCCATCCTCGATGGATAAGGCAAGAGTTATCTTAGGCAAAAAGGTTAAATTCTGTCAAGACGCCTATGAGGCCTGTAGGGGGAGCGATTGCCTGCTAGTATTGACGGAGTGGGATGAGTTTAAGGAGCTTGATTTTTCCAGGATAAAGAAACTCTTAAAAAGGCCGCTGGTTATCGACGGACGCAATATCTATGACCCCAAGAGGATGGAGAAGCTGGGGTTTAGCTATGTTGGTATAGGCAGAAGAAGATAGCATGCTTTTAGAAAAGATTAAGGCTAAGAAAGCAAAGATCGCCGTAGTGGGCTTAGGCTACGTAGGACTGCCATTAGCCATCGCCTTTGCTAAAAAAGGCTTCTCAGTCCTTGGCCTAGACGTGGACAGAGAGAGGATAGCCCGCCTTAAAAAAAGGCAGTCCTATATCACGGATGTCAGCACTCTTGAGCTAAAGAGGGTTATTGCTTCAAAAAAATTCCTTGCCTACGATAACTTCAGGATCCTAAAACAGGCTGATGTCATTCTTATATGCGTGCCAACTCCCTTAAAGACAAAATATTCCCCGGATATCTCCTATATAAGACAGGCAGTAAAATCCATCTCAAAGAATATGAAGGCCGGTAGCCTAGTGGTACTGGAAAGCACTACTTACCCCGGGACTACCGAAGAGGTAATCCTGCCTTTGCTGCAAAAAGACGGGATGCGCCACGGAAAAGATTTCTATCTTTGTTTTTCTCCGGAAAGGATTGACCCGGGCAACAAGGCCTATCCGGTTGAGGCTATACCCAAGGTAGTGGGAGGGATAAATAAGGAAGCCGTTTCTTTGGCAGCCCTGGTATATCAACAAATAATCAAAAAAGTCATTCCCGTTTCATCAACAAGAGTAGCGGAGGCAGTGAAGCTGCTTGAGAATACCTTCCGCCTGGTTAATATAGGCCTGATCGATGAGCTGGCAATGATGGCTCACAAGATGGGGATTGATATCTGGGAGGTCATTGAGGCAGCCAAGAGCAAGCCCTTTGGTTTTATGCCGTTTTATCCCGG
>JBAXNZ010000160.1:0-2439 GCA_037133515.1 bacterium | reverse complement strand
AGGCCAAAACCGTATCTCCAACAAAAGGTATTAAGCCGGTAACCCGCACCACAATACCAATTTCTGCGCCAATGGTCCACATCGAGAAAAAGCTAGAGATAAAATTAATTCCGGTAGATATAATAAGTTTGAGATAAGGATTCTGGAAATCTTTCCGGCGGATAGCTGAGATTAAATAAAGTATTGGGGCAGCTAAAGCAACAACCGGCTGCAGCAAAGTGTAAATTAAGGCTAATGCCAAAGAAACAAGCCGGTAATTAATAAAAGATTTTACTTTCTTAGCCTGGCTTGCCTCAGGCGAGCTTACTTTCATCTGATTAAGCTTGCCTGCTAATATCTGGCGCCTGCCTAAGGCGGCGTCAAATAACCCGCCTAAAACTCCGGCCTTAAGATTATCGTTAATTTTTTCTAATTCCGCCTGATCCTGAATTGCATCTAAGCCAAGATAAATCTGGTCAATATCAATCTTGTTCTCCTTAGCGCTGCCAAACCCTAATCTTATCTGGCGGATAGTATTCACTAAAGAAGAAATCCGGAATAAAGAAAGGCCCAGGGTAATAAAAAGTATTCTCATCAACCCGGCCACAGTATACGGCAAAGCAAAGAAATTAAATAGCGGAGCTAAGGCGCCTAAGCCAACAGCCCCTAATACCGATGCTCCGGCAAAACCAATGGGTAAGAGGGAAATTGCTAATGAAGCTATGCCTAAACTCACTAAAGCCATTAAGCCTCTGCTAGCCGCGAATTGCAGAATGCCGGTAAGAATCGGCAGGCGTAAGCTAAGCCCTATAAAAATTGCTTTAATATTCCAATAGGCCTTACCCAGCCAATTGGCATTTTGATAAACCTCATCATAATATGCCATGGCCTTTTCTAGTTCTTGGCTGGCCTCTGAGAGAATCTGCCCCTCGATATCTCTTTCAAAAGCGGTAAAAGCAACATTAGTCGTAGAGTTAGCAACAAAGAAGTTCTGAAAAATATAAACTAAATAAGGTACGAGCAAGCCGACAAAAGCTCCGATTAGAATTGCAAACCATAAGCCGGACCCAAATAAGAATCCCAGGCCTGCGCCGCTAAGCCCGAAAATAATTGCAGCCTTAGGATGCTCCTTTAGCCATAAAAAGTTACCTTTAATACTAAAACGCCAAATACTGTATTCTTTAGTTTTAGAATATTTAGTCCGGAATAAATAATGAGCAGCTAATTTTTTTGATCTTGAAGGTACAGAAATACCATGGCTAACTCTTTTCGAGCGTTGCTTAGAAGTACTCCAGATATTCGCTACTATATACGCCAAACCAATTAGGATAAACACTGAACCTGAACCAGCGGCCAAGGCAGCCGGCAGTCCTACAGCAGCACCAAATGTAAAAACTGCGGTACCTAAAGCAATTAAAGCTACAGGAATACTTAGATTTTTTATTGCGGCAAGGATGCCAGTGATCGTCCTCCGGAGGGGAGGCTGAGCATCCTTGCCAGCAATAAAAGGCGCACTCTTCCCTGCCACGGTAGGAGTAGGCGCCTTGGTAAATAAGCCGATGAAATCTATGGAATGAATGATGAACTCTTGTAAGAATACAGGTAGCTTAGATAAGCGGTTGTGCAGGTTCTCATGAAAGTTAGAATTATAGATGATTAATTTGCTAGCTGCAGGATGTAAAGTAATCATACCATTATCATTCTTAGCAATGACGCCAGTTAACGGGGGAGCGCGAGATTCTTTAGGAGCCCTTAAAAAAGCCTGAATTATATCCAAAGACTTAATAATATTCCATCCGGCCAATATCCATAAGATTATCGCAGCAACAGTGCCGACTACCGGTATCATCTGAGCTGCAAAACCAGCGGCGGTTAAAACGCCGGCTACTGCCAAAGCGTCACTGGCGCGGGATTTTCTTGAAGTATCGACAGGCAAGCTGCGGGAAGAAGCATCTGTAGCGCGGGAATCATCTGAGCCTGCCTTAACCACCCAGCTCTTGGTGGAAACAGCTATCAAATTTACTTTAATACCTTGTAAACGCAGTTGTTCCAAAACAGGATTAATAATGACATCAATATCCCGGCTAATATCATCTAATTCCACCAAAGGTTGAGGAAGAACCTCGTATTCGGCGGCATCTGAGACAAGCAATCTGCTATTCCGAACCCCCACGCCCTGCACCAGCCCTGAGGCATAAACAACCGTCATCCCTAGGGGAAGCTTATTCAAATCAGCTCCTTTAGGATTGCATACCAATAAAAGCAATTCTTTTGTCCCTTTTGCATAAGATTCCCAACAATATTCCTCAACCAGCTTTCCATTTTTAAGATGCCATCCGTTCAAATTACTATTACCATGCCCGGCAAAGACACCGCCCTTCCAGAGATATAATCCGCCATCCTCAGTAGAAAAGAGCAGGACGACATCTTGGCTTACATCCTTGCCAGCTGCACTTCCGG
>JBAXNZ010000159.1:0-2442 GCA_037133515.1 bacterium | reverse complement strand
GTAACAGCCGATGCGATAGATGGCAACAAGGAGGGCGGTAATAATCAGCCGCCTTTTTAAATCCGGGATTTTAAAAGAATTTACCAGCGCGCTAAGCATTTATAATCTCAAACCTCCCGCCGGCAAGCTTAATCTTCTCTTGTGCCTTGCTTGAGAACGCATGGGCGGATATAGCTACCACTGTCTTTATTTCTCCCTCGCCTAAAATCTTAACCAACTTATTTTTATCTTTAATCAATCCCTTTGCCTCTAATAATTCCGGGGTGATCTTATCTTCTTTTATCTTAGCCAAGGACTCTATATTGACTATCTGGTACTCTTTTCTATTTGTGCTGGCAAATCCTCGCTTAGGGATTTTACGGATCAAAGGCATCTGCCCGCCCTCAAAACCAGGATAAGTAGCCCGGCCGCTGCGCGAAGTCTGGCCCTTGCTGCCGCGGGTTGAGGTTTTGCCATGCCCAGAACCGGACCCCCTACCTTTTAGTTTATTACGCTTATGAGCGCCCCTGGGTATCTTTAAATTATAGAGACCTATTTTTATAAAATCCTTCTTCTTATCCAAGGCAGCGGTCTCTTTGCTGGCTGGCTTTCTTACGGTAGTCTTCAACGAAGGGCTGGGATTAGTTATTTTGTTTTTCATTTTCTGCTGACTTAAGATTCTTTAACCCATCGATGGTGGCCTTGATAACATGAATGGGGTTATTGGATTTTAGACATTTAGTGAGGATATCCTTTATCCCCGCTGCCTCGCATATGGCCCTTACCGGTCCGGCAGCGATTACGCCAGTACCTTCTGACGCAGGCTTAAGCAGGACCTTGGCTGCGCCAAATTTTCCGATAATCTCATGGGGAATTGTAGAACCTTCCAAAGGCACCGACATAAGTTCTTTTTTCGCCTTAGTCAGGGCCTTACGTATGGCATCAGCTACCTCATTAGCCTTATCCAGGGCAAACCCTACATGGCCTTTGGTATCGCCTACTACGACCAGCGCGCTAAAATGGAGTTTTTTGCCGCCCTTGGTGACCTTGGTTACGCGGTTTATGGCGATTACCTTCTCTATTAGTCCCGGCTGTTGTTCGATATTTAGTTCACGCATTTTTTAGAATTCTAATCCCCCTTTTCTTAAACCCTCGGCAAATGCCTTTATCCTGCCATGATAGAGGTAGCCGGCGCGGTCAAAGATGATTTTCGTAATCCCTTTTTCTTTTACGCGACGGGCAAAAAACTCGCCCAATAAACCAGCTTCCTTTACGTTGCCTCCTGAGGGTATGTTTTTCTTGGTTTCTTTATCGATGCTTGAAAGAGAAAAAACCGATTTACCTGCGGCATCATCGATAATCTGGACATACATATTTTTGAGGCTGCGCCGCACCACGAGGCGCGGCTTATCCTCTGTACCGCGCATTTTTAAGCGTATCCTGCGGTGTCTTTTTAACCTAATCGATTCTTTAGTCTTTTTCATTTTTTATATTTAAGCGCCTTTTCCTCCGGCAGCCTGCGCCTTGCCAACCTTCTTCTTTACGTATTCGCCAACATAACGTATACCCTTTCCTTTATACGGCTCAGGAGGATATATGGCGCGTATCTCTGAAGCTATCTTACCTACTTTTTCTTTATCTATGCCACTGACGATAATCTGGGTTGCCTTAGGTGTCTCGATCTTAATCCCTTCGGGGATAGGAAAGTTTACCGGATGGGAAAAACCCAACTGCATATTCAGGTTATTTCCCTGGAGCGCTACTTTAAAACCCACGCCGATAATCGCAAGCTCCTTTACATAGCCCTCAGTAACCCCCTTAATCATATTCACGATAAGGGCGCGGCTTAAGCCATGCAGGGCCTTATCTGTTTTTATATCTGATGCGCGTTTCACAAAAATTTTAGATTCCTTTATCTCTACGCTTATCCTGTAAGGCAGGCGAAAAGAGAGCTTGCCTTTTGGCCCTTCAACCAAAACCTGGCCGTCTACTACTTCGACCTTTACTTCTTTTGGTATGATTATAACTTTTTTCCCGATGCGTGACATTATTCACCTACCAGATATAACCGATGACCTCTCCACCCAGACCTGCTTCCCGGGCCCCTTTATCCGTCATTATCCCCTTAGGGGTAGATATAATCGCTAGGCCTTTGCCTCTAAGCACATAAGGTATCTTGTTTCTTTTAACATAAACGCGTAGGCCTGAACGCGAAACGCGTTTTATATTCTTTATAGCGGATTTTCCCATGGTATACTTTAAATAAACCCTTAGCAGTCCCTGTTTCTTATCCTCAATAAGTTTGAAGTTATCTAAGTACCCTTCCTTCTTTAGGATCTCCATTATGGCCTTGGTAGTGCCGAGGGCAGGGACATCCACATTTTCTTTTTTTGCCATTATGGCATTACGTATCATGGTAAAGGTATCAGCTATTAAATCTGTTCTAGCCATATATTATATCGT
>JBAXNZ010000158.1:0-2446 GCA_037133515.1 bacterium | reverse complement strand
GAGGCACCGTAAGTTTAAGGAGGACCGTATTGAAAAAAGAGCCTTGAGTTAGCATGCGCGGGTAAGGAAGGGATATCTAAAGTTAGCAGCTCTTGAGCCACAAAGGATAAAGATAGTCAAAGTAGAGCCGGATAAGCAAAAGACGCAAGCAAATATAGTAAGGCTTATAGAAAAACATGCCATTTAAGGATATAAAAGGACAGGCCCGGGCAATAGAGATACTTGAAAATAGCTTGCAGCATTCGGCTATAGCAGGGGCTTATTTATTCGTAGGAGAGGAGGGTATAGGTAAGTACTTGACTGCCGTGAATTTTGCTAAGGCAATTAATTGCCTTAGCAAAGATTACCGTAGTTGCGATAGTTGTTTTTCTTGTCTTAAGATAGAGAAGAAGCAGCATCCGGATGTGCATTTTATTGAGCCGCAAGAATCAGAGGCCATAAAGATAGAGTATATGCGCGATCTTAAGAAAGAAATATTTTTTAAGCCTTATGAGGCAAGAAAAAAAGTATTCGTCATTAATAATGCCCACAATCTGACTGCCGAGGCTGCCAACGCCCTGCTTAAGGTGTTAGAGGAGCCGCCGAAGGATAGCCTGATTATCTTAATCACCGCAAAACAGAATCTCCTTTTTAAGACTATAGTCTCGCGCTGCCAGATCATCAAGTTTTTTCCCCTGGCCAGGCATGAACTTGAAGAGACCCTGAATAAAGACTATCGTCTCGATAGCTCAAGGGCGCACTTCCTGGCTTATTTCTCCGAAGGCCGTCTTGGCTGTGCCCTGAAGATGAAAGAGAGGGATATCCTAAAGGATAAAAACACAATTATCGATGAGTTTGAAAAGATGACCCTTGATAAAAAAGAAGATATACGCGTTTGCTTGAATATTTTAGCCAGCTGGTTTAGAGATATCTATCTGGTAAAGGCTGGGCTTACGCCTTCACAGATCATTAACCTAGACCGAAAGGATGAATTGCTTAAGCTCGTGAGTCGCTACAGCTGGCTGGACTTAGATGCAATATTCGATACTATCTCGGATTCGTTCTCGTATTTAGAGCATAATATAAACACCAAGTTGCTGCTTTCAAACTTAAGGGTGCAGATATGTCGCGGTTAATTATGGTAAAACTAAGAGAGTTGGGGCAGACACAGATTTATAATGCCCAGGAGCTGCAGTTAAAAGAAAGAGATTATGTAATAGTGGAGCATGACCGCGGACTGGATTATGGCCAGGTCGTCTGCCCTAAGGGGGCGGCACTGGAGCAAGGTTCTAAAGAATCTCCCAAAAAGATAGTGCGCTTAGCCAAAGAGGCTGACATTAAGCAGATCGAGGATAACCGGGTCAAGGCCAAGGAGACATTTAATACCTGCGCCGAAAAGATAGCCGAGCATAAATTGGATATGAAGCTGGTGCAGGCAGAGTATTCATTTGACCGCTCTAAGATACTTTTTTATTTCACTGCTAATGGTAGGGTTGATTTCCGGGAATTAGTCAAAGATCTGGCCAAGATCTTTAAGGCCAGGATCGAACTGCGCCAGATCGGCGTGCGTGATGAAGCGAGGTTGTTTGGAGGCTTCGGTTCCTGCGGCAGGGAGCTCTGTTGCGCTAAGTTTTTAAAGGACTTTGAGCCAGTGACCATTAAGATGGCTAAAGAAGAAGGCCTGCCCTTAAACCCACCTAAGATCTCAGGCCTCTGCGGGAGACTGATGTGCTGTCTTTCTTTTGAGTATGAGACCTATAAGATGCTTTCTCGCGGGCTGCCGCGTGAGGGAGAGAGGCTGCACCTGCAGCAGGGCAAGGGTAAGGTTATCTCTATCAATGTATTTAAGCGCAGCGCCATCGTTGAACTGGAGGATGGCACGCAGATAGAAGTAAGTTATAAGGAAAAGGAGCATGATAAGTAAGTTTTATATAACTACTCCTCTATACTACGTAAACGCATCTCCGCATATAGGTCATTCCTATACCAATATCGCTGCAGATGCCTTGGCCAGGCATATGCGCGAGGTTTTAGGAAAAGAGAATGTCTGGTTTCTTACCGGCACAGATGAACACGGCCAGAAGATACAGCGCGCAGCCCAGGCCCAGGGTTTAAGCCCTGGGGAGTTTGCCGATAGGACAGTGTTGCAGTTTAAGGACCTCTGGAAAAGATTAGATATTTCTTACGATGACTTCATTCGTACCACTGAGGAGCGTCATTTTTCTGTCGTAATCCGGGCCCTGGAGATACTTTATAAAAAGGGCGATATCTATGAGGGTAAATACGAGGGTTGGTATTGTACGCCTTGCGAGACCTTCTGGATTGAATCGCAGCTTGAAGGCGGGTTATGCCCAGACTGTAAAAGACCGGTAGAGAGAATTTCGGAGAAGAACTATTTTTTTAAGCTTTCGAAATATCAGGATTGGTTGATTAAATATATAGCTGATCCTGCCAACCTTAAATTTAT
>JBAXNZ010000157.1:0-2462 GCA_037133515.1 bacterium | reverse complement strand
AATTTTAGCACAAATCCAGCTTAAATCAACTAGAAAAAATATCTACAGCTGCAGCAAATACATCATCCACGCTTATAGCCTTAAGGCAGGCAAATTCCTTTTTACAATTATGCGCCAGGCATTCTATACAACCCACCTCTTTATGAAGCACCCTGTCTTTTAGGCCCAGAGGGCCCCAGCGCTTAGGGCTTAGGCCTTTCTGATTCCTGCCAAAGATTGATATCACCGGAGTCCCTACTGCCGAGGCAATATGCACCGGTCCGGAATCATTTGAGATAAATAATCGAGCCCGCTTTAACAAACTGGCCAACTGGCTGATGGAAGTCTTTCCGCTAAGATCAAACACTGGATGTTTAATCCCTAAAAATACCTGTTGGACTTTTTGTATATCTTTCTGGCCTGCGACTAAGATAATTTTAAATCCGTATTTTTCGCTCAACCTATCCGCTGCCTCGGCGAACCGCTCAGCAGGCCAGATCTTGGAAGGACAGCTTGCTGCCGAATGAATAACCAGGAGTTCATCCTCTTTTTTTATACCTTGGCGCTCTAATAATTCCTTAAGCCAAAGCTCTGACTCTTGGCTTATAGGCATAAACAGGCTTCTATCCTGCGGATGTATCCCCAGATGCTTAAGTAAGTCAAGATTATATTCCAGTTCATGCCTTTCTCCTAGCTGCTTGGTATGTTTTATCCTATCGGTAAGCAGGAACCTTAATTTACGGTTATATCCTACCCTGCGCGGTATGCCCGCTAAAAAAGCTACCAGATGCGCCCGGTTAGTAGGGTGCAGGATGAGTGCTAGGTCAAATCTTTTCTTCTTCAGGCTAAGCGCAAATCCAATGGTTTCTAGCCAGCCTCTATGCTTGCCATCTTTATCATATTCTATTACTTCATCCAGATAAGGATTCTCTTTTACTATCTCTTTGGTATAAGGAGAAACCATCATAGCGATATAGGCATCCGGGTAGTTTTGCCGCAATGCCTTTATCGCCGGAGTAGATAAGAGAACATCGCCGATCCTATCCGTGCGCACGATAAGTATGCGCCTGGAGACTTGTCCAAACCTGTTAAATAGAGGGCTTGAATTGTAGAGCAGTATCTCCTTTGCCCTGCGTGAAACATCCCCCGGCTTTATCAATGTCAGGCATTCTAAACTGTTAAATCTACACTGCGCGTTCTCACAGGGTCGGCAAGGGATCTGCCTCTTTACTACGCCTGACCTATCAGTCCATGGCCCATATTTTAATTCGCTGGTAGGCCCAAAGATTGCCAGGCTAGGCAGGTCAAGATAACTGCTTAAATGCAATACAGCGCTGTCATTAGTGATAAGAAGGCTTGCCTTTTTTAATAAAGCAGCGAGTTCGAGAATGGTAGTCTCACCAACCAAATCCAAGAGCCTGCCGGAAGACCTTTCATTCAGGTAAGAAGCAATCTCTTTATCCGAGGCCTCTCCTACCAAGGCTATCCTGATAGACCTATCCTCTAATAGCTGATTACAGAGATCGGAAAAATTATCCCTCCCCCATCTTTTGGTATGGCTGCGGGCCCCCGGACTTACTACAACTAACCGGTCAGATGGTCTTATCCCTCGAGCCTCAAGGCTGGCTTCAATATACTTTTGATCTTCTGGGCCGATATAGAGAACCTTCTGGGCAATATCCGAGAAATGAACATCCTTGGCTTTGAATTTTATACTTTGTACTTTATACAGGTGCCTAGCCTGCATATGTTTTATGCTTTTGGGTAATGATAAAAATGGCGAAATCCTGTATCTGACAGGAAGGAGCGCCCCGAAAAAACTATTACGCAGATCTGCTACCAGATCAAACCTCTCCTTGATAAGCCCTATAAAGAGCCCTATCTTATCTTTTAGGCTAGAATGTTTATCATAAACAATTAACCTCTCTATCGCAGGGTTATTTTGAAATATCTCAGCCGGCCTTTTAGCTACCATCACCGTAATCTTAGCCTCGGGGAAGTGCTTACGTAGGTAATCCAAAGCAGGCAGGGTCAAGACAACATCCCCGATATTGCTTAAAGTAATAAAAAGTATCTTCATATACTAATCTTTTAGTTTTTTCACTTCTTCCAATATATCTTCTGGGGTTATTGCCTTCATGCAAAGGTTATCTTTGCAATGTAGTTCGTAGCAAGGTATTTTGCAGCCCGTATCCTTGCGTAAGATTACTACGTTTTTTGTAGGGTAAGGTCATGTTATATCCGGATGCGTAGGGCCAACGAGGGCAATGATTTTCTTTGTCCCCACTGCGTTTGCGATATGCAGAGGGCCGGTATCTGCGGCAATAAAGAGTTCTACTTTCCTACAGAGCGCGCCCAATTGCTTAAGGTTCAAAACCCCACAGGCTATGATCGGCTCCTCCTGCATTGAACCCTGTATCTGTAGGGCTAAAGCAAGATCTGAGGCATCTCCGGTAATTACAACTTTGGCCTTAAATTTTTTT
>JBAXNZ010000156.1:0-2476 GCA_037133515.1 bacterium | reverse complement strand
TAGAGCGCCACATTCACATTGTGGAGGTCAGAGGTCCGAATCCTCTATCGCCCATATTTTAGCTTATATCAGAAGAAGGATATATATGCCGACGCTCGACTTAAAATCGCAATTACATACCCTGATTAATTTACAGGCTATAGATACCGAAATCTATATTCTAAAAGCAGAAATTGAGGCTAAGCCAAAAGAGCTACAGGCGATTGAGGATGCCTTTGAAGCCAAAAAACAACAACTAGCAAACCTTGAAAAATCTTCCTTGGATTTGCAGAAACAGAGGAAAGATAAGGAATTAGAGTTAGCTTCCAGGGAGGATGGCGTTAAAAAGCTACAGACCCAGCTTTACCAGCTTAAAACAAATAAAGAATACCAGACGATGATGCAGCAGATCAATGATGCAAAAGCTGATGGCTCGGTAATAGAGGACAAGATCCTTGAGTTATTTAACCAGGTTGACCAGGCCAAGGACGAGATTGATAAAGAAAAGCAGAAGCTGCAGGAAGAAGAGACGGTGATAAGTGAGCAGAAGGGTAAGATCGAGCAGAGGATAAAAGAGATAGATGACCGTATTGCCCAACTAGACGGCCAGCGTAAGCAGGTCTTCCCCAGCATCGATGCCAAGATACTCGCTCAATATGACAGGATACTGACTAACCGCGACGGCCTGGCGATAGTCAGCGTAAAGGATAATTCCTGCCTGGGTTGCAATATGTATGTTCCGCCCCAGGTGATAAACCTGATAAAGATGTATGAGTGTATTATTACATGCGAGATCTGCAACCGTATCCTATATATTAATGAGGGAGATTGAGATCTATATTGATGGATCCTCTAAGGGGAACCCCGGGCCAAGCGGTATCGGGGTAGTTATCTGCCGGGATGGAGAGGTGATTAAAAATATCTCCAGTTATATCGGAAAGGCTACTAATAATATTGCCGAATATACGGCATTAATATTTGGCCTGCAGGAAGGGCTGTTGCTGAAGGCACAGAGTATCAAGGTAAATAGCGATAGCGAATTACTCTGCCGCCAGGTAAATAAGGTGTATAATATAAAAAATCAGAATATATTAGGCCTTTATAATCAAGCCTTACGTCTTATGTCTGGCTTTGCTCAGGTTTCCGTAAGACATATCAGCCGCGAGCATAACCGCGGAGCGGATAAATTAGCTAATCAGGCGGTAAAAACAGCGCTAAAGAAACATTGATTTACTTTCGCGGCCCATGGCCGCTCAAGTATTTCATTTGAGAAGCGCGGGCTTCTGCCCGCGGAGATTAACTTTGATAATTGGGCAGGCAGAAGGTGGTCGCCCCGCTTAATAGGCGGGGAGGAAAGTCCGAGCTCCATAGGGTAACGTAGTGGGTAACGCCCATCTCCTTGCTGCGAAGCAGCAAGGAAGGATCCGCCGCAAGGCGTCCCCGCAAGGGGAAGAGCTACAGAGACGATCAAAGGTGAAACGAGCAATCTCTACGCGGAGTAAGGCCAAATAAGAGACCAGGGGTGCCCTCCCCGCTTGAAGTCTCGGGTAGGCTGCTTGACCCCGGCAGTAATGCCGGGGCTTAGAGGAATGGCCACTTAAGAGACGGATAATCGCCTCTACACAGAACTCGGCTTATTCTGTCTGCCCTATTTTAATAATCTATTTACGAGGAGGAAGAAATGTCCGGTCATTCAAAATGGAAAACGAATAAAGGGAAGAAGGCGGTGGCGGACGCCAAAAAAAGCTCCGCTTATACCAAGATCATTAAAGAGATTATCGTAGCTGCCCGCGAGGGAGGCGGCAATATCGATAATAACTCAAGGTTACGTACAGTCATGTCCAGGGCTAAAGAGGCGAATATGCCCTCGGATAACGTTAAGATGGCGATAAAGCGCGGCACAGGAGAATTACCAGGCATAGTTTATGAGGCGGTTATGTATGAGGCCTATGCACCTGGAGGAGTAGCTATTTTGATTGAGGCGCTTACCGATAATAAGAACCGCAGCACCGCCGAGATTCGCAATATCATGTCTAAAAGAGGCGGCAATATGGCTGGCGCCGGCTCTGTGAGCTGGATGTTTACCAAGAAAGGCTACATAATGATAGATAAGAGCCAGGCCAAAGAAGATGAGTTGATGTCTATTGCCCTGGATGCTGGCGCGGAAGATTTTAAATCCGACGATAAAAACTACGAGATAACCACATCTATGCAAGACCTGGAGAAGGTTAAGCAGGCTATTGAAGCCAAGGGTATAAAATGGCAGGACGCGGAATTGACTATGGTGCCTTCTTCTTTAGTAAAAGTCGTAGGTAATGAGGCTAAGCAGGTCTTGGGCTTAATAGATGCCCTGGAAGATCATGATGACGTGCAGCAGGTCTATGCCAACTTTGACATACCGGATGAGATCCTAGAAGAGATAGCTAACTCTTAAAGATATGAGGATATTAGGGGTTGACCCTGCGTTGTCTGTTACCGGATACGGAGTCATTGACGC
>JBAXNZ010000155.1:0-2546 GCA_037133515.1 bacterium | reverse complement strand
TTACGGAATACTATTCCCTTTACCTTAGGGACAAGATCGAAGTCGCCTTATGATATTACATCAACAAGTTCCACTACCGTACGCTCACCCTCACCCACAACCCCGTAGTCAAAGCAGTCCTGCTGCATAACCTCTTCCGGAAGGGCGCTGACATGGGCTCCTCCAACGATTATTGTATAGCTGCCTTGTTTTTTAAGCTGACTGGCTAGGGAAACAGCCATGCAAAAGTCGGCGGTATAAATACTTATCCCGACGATATCCGGATTAAAATCCTCTACCCTCTTAAGCACCCCCTCCAAGGAAAGCGATTCTATCTTGGCGTCTATTATCCTCACCTCGTGGCCTGCCCGCTCAAGTACAGCTGCAATATAAGCCAAGCCCAACGGAGGGGCCATATCGATTAGCTGGGTCAGTTTTTCGCTACCCACCCCAAAATCTCCCGGAGGATAGATCAATGTTATTCTCATCGTTCAGACGAGTGATTTAAAAAAATTCTTTACGCCCACGGGCAAACTCTTAAAAGATCGCCTTGATAAGCGACCTGATGCGCATAGGCAAACCCTTGAACTCACGATGAATAAAGAGACGCTTGGCTATATACGAAGGTCTCAGATAAAAATCACGGTAAACTTTTTTACGGTATTTCTTGAGCAGGTCTATAGTTAGATCCTCCGCTATAAAGGGTAACCTCCGGGGGAAATAATAATCGTGCTCCTTGCGGTATTCCCTCCCGTTTTTCAGTTCTCCCCCTTCTGATAATCTCCTGTAAAATTCAGAGCCCGGAAGGGGCAGAAATATCACAAAGATTAGCCTGTCTAAGCAGAGCCGCTTCACGAATGCCATGGTATCGCGTATTGTCATGCGGTCTTCCCCGGGCAGTCCGAAGACCAGGGTACCTGCAGCAGCGATACCCGCTTCTCTGGTCCACCTTACTGCCTGCTCTATCTTCTGCGCTGTGATATTTTTATTAGTAACATCCAGGATTTTCTGGCTGCTTGATTCTATACCGTATACGACCATCCAGCAGCCGGCATCTTTCATGATCTTTAGCATATCGGGGTCAATGGAATCTACCCTGGCACTGCATATCCAGGGGATCTTCAACCCCCGCTCCCTTAACTGCCTGCCGAACTCCTCTACGCGCTCCCGGCGCAAAGGAAAGATGTCGTCTATTATATTGATCTCGCTAATCCCGTAATCCCTGACCAGCATCTCCACTTCATCGACTACGTTTTTGATGCTGCGCATCCTCACCCTGTTGCCGAATACAGCGTGGTCGCAAAAGGTGCACCGATAGGAACAGCCGCGGCTGGTAATAATGGTAGTCACGGAGAGAGATTTATTATAAAAAAGGTAAGGGTATTTTTCCGATGAAGGAAAAAGATGCCTTGCCGGAAAAGAAAGGGTATCCAGATCTTCTATCTGCTCCCTGGGAGGAGTACGGGTTATCTTTGGGCCATTGCGAAAAACTATCCCCTTGATCTGCTGGATACGCGACGTATCAGCTTTTAATATAGCTTCGGCAAGCTCAACTACCGTGCACTCGCCTTCACCCACCACGCCGTAGTCAAAACAACCCTCCTCCATCGTCTCCTCAGGTAAGGCGCTGATATGCCTTCCTCCGATGACCAGCGGGTAATCACCCCTTGCCTTTATCTGCCTGGCTAAAGAAACGGCGGTATAAAAATCAGGGGTGGAGACGCTCAAGCCTATAATGGCGGGGTTGAATTCAACTACCTTTTTTATTATCTTGTCGATAGAAAGTGCCTCTGCCTTGGCATCTATAACTTTTATTTTATACCCAGAGCTTTCTAAAGCTGCTGCGACATAGCCCAGACCAAGGGGTTGACAGTCATCGATAGAGTAATTAAACCCTCTCTTTTTTACCTCGGGATCATTGGGCGGATAAATCAGGAGTATGCGCGCTTTAGAAGAGATAGTCATATGGTGTCTTATTTATAAAATAGCCTATCACGATACGGCCTTCCACAAGAAAGCCAGTCTTCTTGAAAACCCCTTAAATTCACGGTATTTGAATATACGCTGATATATGTATGAAGGTCGCAGGTAGAAATCGCGGTATGCCTTCCTGCGGTATCTCCTTAAGATATCCGCAGTCAATCCTTCTGCTATAAAAGAGAGCTTCTCCGGAAAACAGTAAAAATGATAGTAACGGTAGTCTATATCTTTTCTGAGCGCGCCCGACTGTAATGCCATCTTGTATATCTCAGAACCGGGGAGGGGCTGCAAGGTATTAAATATTACCCGGTATAAAGGCAGCGTCTTTGCAAAGGAGAGGGTAGTGCGCAGGGTCTCTTCGTTTTCACCCGGGACCCCAAGGATAAAAACGCCTAAAACTAAAATACCGGCCTGATGAGTCCATTTTACTGCCTTCTCCGCATCCCTAAGAGTGACATTCTTCTTTATCGCATCCAGTATCTTCTGGCTTCCTGATTCAATACCATAGCAGATCATCCAGCAGCCTGCTTCCTTCATGGTTTTGAGCATCTGCGGGGTAACCGTATCAACCCTGCTAAAACATGACC
>JBAXNZ010000154.1:0-2568 GCA_037133515.1 bacterium | reverse complement strand
TGGAGGTCCTTAATCTTAATAACGGACATCGCCTTGAGACCTATGCCATTAAAGGCAAGAAGGGCTCAGGGGTAGTCTGTTTGAATGGTCCGGCAGCAAGGGGGGCCTGCGTAGGCGATGAAGTAGTGATCCTCTCCTATGCTCTTATAGAGGATAAAGATAAAAATTCTCTTAAGGTCAAGATAATTAACGTAGATGAAAAAAACCGGATTAAAGATTAGGCTATTCGGCGATCCTGTATTAAGGAATAAAGCTAAACCAGTATCCAGGATAACCGAGGATTATAAAGATATCTTAAGCGAAATGGCGAGGCTTATGTATGAGTTTTCGGGTATAGGCCTGGCTGCGCCTCAGGTAGGTATCAGCGAGGCGATGATTGTTGCGGATATAGGAGACGGCCTCTACAAGCTGATAAACCCCAGGATTATAAAAAGGGGAGGATCTCAGGCTATAGAGGAGGGGTGTTTGAGTGTCCCGGGCGTATGTATAAAGGTAAAGCGCGCCAAGAGTGTCTTGATAGAGGCGCAGGATGAAGAAGCGAAGAAAGTCAAAATAGAGGCAAGCGGCTTGCTTGCCTGTGTGTTGCAGCATGAGATAGACCATTTAAAAGGAAAGCTAATCTCTGATTATGCCTCATTTTTACAGAGGCTCAAGATTAAAAAAAAGCTAGAGAGGATTAAACAAAAGACTCAGGATGAAGGACTGCCAGAATCAAAGAAACAATCTTGCCAATTGCAATTGTAGTTACAATCCCTGTTCCCGTAAGGGGATCTGTTGCGAATGTATCGCCTATCATCGTAAAGGCGGCGAGCTCCCAGCCTGTCTTTTCACCTCAGACGTAGAAAAGACTTACGACCGCTCCATCGCTAATTTTATAAGGTCCAGAAATGCAAAATAGGCTCCCCCCTTGGTTCAGGCAGGAATTACCGGATAAGGCTGCTTTAGAAAAAGCGCAGAGGCTTAAGGCATTAAAGATAAATACCGTATGCCAAGAGGCGAAGTGCCCTAACTTGAGCAGTTGCTTCAATAAAGATAAGCTTACCTTTATGATCTTAGGAAATAGTTGTACCAGGGCCTGCAGGTTTTGCGCCGTGGATAAGGCGAATAATAAGGCCCTAAGATTAGATCGGGATGAGCCGTTGCGCATCGCAGAAACAGTAAGAGAGCTCGGCCTTACTTATGTAGTTATTACATCTGTTACGCGCGATGATCTAGCTGATGGAGGCGCCCAGATTTTTGCTAGAACTATATCATTGATTCATCGTCTCAAAAGGCGGATCAAGGTAGAAGTATTGATACCTGATTTTGGCGGCAGTATTTACAGTTTGAAGTGCGTATTAGACGCATCCCCTGATGTGATCAGCCATAATATAGAGACGGTCAGGCCGCTATACGCAGGCTTAAGGCCAAATTCAGACTATGAACTTTCCTTAGAGGTATTGAGCGCGATAAAGAAAATCAGGCCTGGCACTATCACTAAGTCTTCCATGATGCTGGGTTTTGGAGAAAGCCAGGAAGAGGTCGTAGGGGCCATGCAGGATTTAAGGCAGAGCCGTTGCGATATCCTTACCCTTGGCCAGTACCTGGCTCCTTCAGAGGAGCATTATCCTGTAAAAGATTTTATCAGCGAGGAGAAGTTCATCAGCTATAAAGAAATTGCTCTTGCTTTGGGTTTTAAGGCCGTTCTTTCAGGCCCCTTAATAAGAAGTTCCTACCAGGCAGAAGAAGTATACAGAGAGGTTGCTTATGCATGAGCTGGTTATTATCGGGGCAGGGCCTGCAGGGTTAACTGCTGCGCTTTACGCCGGAAGGTTCAGGCTCAAGACCGCAATTTTAGAAAAGATGACTGCCGGCGGGCAAATTATGCTCTCTGTTACTATCGAGAATTATCCTGGTTTTCCAGGCGGCATCTCTACCTTTGAGTTAATAGACAGATTTAAGAAGCAGGTAGAAGATTTAGGGATAGAGATTGAAAATAAGGATGTAATAGGGTTGAGCCAGGTCTTAGATTCAGGCTCTCTTTTTTATGAGATTAAAACGCAAGATCAAACGCTAAAGACTAAGGCCGTTATTATAGCCACTGGCGCAAGCCCCAAGCGCCTGGGTGTTCCAGGAGAAGAAAAACTGACCGGAAGGGGCGTCTCTTATTGCGGAACCTGCGATGGGCCTTTATTCAAAGATAAGGATATCGTCGTGGTTGGCGGAGGGGATAGGGCGTTGGAAGAAGCTATCTTCTTAAGCGGTTATGCTAAAAAAGTTAATCTTATCCACCGACGCTCGGCACTGCGCGCCTCTAAGATCGTGGAAGAGAAGGCCAGGAGTAACCCTAAGATAAATTTCATCCTGGAGACCGTGGTCGAGGAGATTAAGGGCGATAATAAAGTAGAAGCAGTGAAGATAAGAAACGTAAAGACCAACCTCCCGGATGAGATTCCCTGCCAGGGAGGATTTATCTTTGTGGGGATTAATCCTAATACCGGTTTCCTAAAAAATCTCTTGGATATTGATGAGGGAGGTTATATAATTTCGGACCAAGAAATGCAGGTTTCTAAGCATGGTGCATTTGCT
>JBAXNZ010000153.1:0-2579 GCA_037133515.1 bacterium | reverse complement strand
TTGATTCCAAAAAAAGCATTAGTTGATAGTAACGGGTTTGACGTTAATCTACCCGTAACTCAGGACTACGATTTGTGGTTTAGATTGAAAAATAAATATAAATTTGTTTTATTAGAAAAAAACTTGATTATTTCGGGAAATTTTTATCTTTGGCTCATACCAAGGCAATATTAGAAAAATGTCTTTAGGGGGTATCCAGGGATTGCGCGCTCGTCTTCTTTCTGTAAACGGGATAGGCCCGGAGACCGCAGACTCCATAATGCTCTATGCGCTGAATAAACCGGTCTTTGTAGTTGATGCCTATACCAAAAGGATACTTTTAAGGCACGGCCTGGCAAAAGAAGATTATGATTATGAACAGCTGCAGGATATCTTTATGCGAGGCCTCACTCCCAAGGTTAAGCTATTTAATGAATACCATGCACTGCTGGTAAAATTAGGAAAAGAGTTTTGCCATAAGAATAAACCCAAATGTATTGCCTGTCCGTTGGGATCGCTTAGTACAAATAAAAATTAACTGTCAGGGAGGAAAGATGCGTCAGGCGCTGGTATCTTTTATCTGTTTATTTTGTTTAGTTGAGGTTAGTTATGCCGCGCCTTGCTATGGCACCAGGATGCCCAAAGAGAAACAGTTTTTTACAGGGGTTCAGACCCACATTATTCTTAAAAGATACCTCGAGAGTGAATTTGGCAAGTTAAGAAGCAGCCAACACTTTTTTTTGCTCTCTCTTGGCCTTTCTGATTGGCTTTGCGTTGATTTAAAAGTAGGCGCTGGTAATATTAAGCAGCGTCCGACAGATAGCTCTGAAATAGATTATTCTTCTAGCTTCGCCGGAGGTTATGGTTTTCGGCTTAAGCTTTATGAAGAGGATAAGTTAAAGATGGTTTTTGGCTTTCAGCATATCAGCGTGCACCCTAAAAAGACACGTCTGGGCGACGTTAAACATAGGGCTATCTTGGATGATTGGCAGGCCTCTTTTTTGATCTCCCGGCAGTTACCCAGAGTTACCCCTTATCTAGGGTTAAAATGGTCGCGGGTTGACTATATCCATAAGATCGAGGATAGCAGAAAACGCAGGATGTCTGATTTAACCAAGGACCTTGGGATGGCGGCGGGCCTTGACCTTGCTCTTGATGATAAGGCCTGGATTAACTTAGAGGCCCAATTATTTGATACCCAGGCAGTTTCGGTTAGCCTAAATTATAGTTTTTAATCTCCCCTAAAAATATATGCCTATATACGAATATATCTGTTTGGGTTGTGATCTTAAGTTTGAATATCTGCTACGCGGTAGCGAAGAAATAGCCTGTCCTAAGTGCGGGGAAGATAATTTAAAAAAACTTTTATCCGCATTTTCCTTTGCCTCTAAAGACGCAAAAGGAAACACTACTAGCTCTTCAACTGGATGCGCTGGTTGCGCGTCTCATAATTGTTCCAGCTGTGCGGGGTAGAGATGATTAATAAAAAACGCCTGATAAGGCTTACCAAGAAGCTCATACGGATAAATTCAGAGAATCCTCCCGGAGATGAATCTAGGATAGCGGGTTTCGTTAAAAAATATCTTGGGGCCATAGGTGTAAAATCAAGGCTCTATGAGTTTAGAAAGAAGCGCTCTAATCTCATAGCGGTTTTGGGGGCGGCTAGTAAAGGCAGTTCCCTATTGATTACCCCGCATTTAGATACTGTGCCGGCAGGGACAAGTTGGAAAGTTCCTCCCTTTTCCGGGCAGCTGCGAGGAGAGAGGATTTACGGCTTAGGCGCTACTGATTGTAAGGGTAATCTTGCAGTGAGCCTGGAGGCCATAAACAGCCTCATTGAGGATAAGGTGAACCTTGCGTATAGCCTGATTTTCGCTGCTACTGCCGACGAGGAGAGCGGCTCTAGTTTAGGCCTTGAGCCTTTGTTAAACAAAGGCATTTTAAAACCGGATGCAGCGTTAGTATTGGACGCAGACGATTTCCAGATTGTCGTTGCCCAAAAAGGGCTTTTGCATCTTAAGGTAAAGATCCGTGGCAGGAAGGCCCATGGTGCATATCCCTGGCTGGGGAGTAATGCCATAGATACGTCCATATCTGTCCTTGCGGCGCTAAAGAATCATTGGGCCAAAAGGAGGGGCGCAGAAAAAAATCGCTACCTGAAGCCCGCGACTATTAATATCGGTACCATAAAGGGAGGAGATAAGGTAAACGTAGTGGCTGATTGGTGTGAATTTGAACTGGATTATAGGTTTCTTCCCGGGGATAGAGCCAGGCAGATAAAAGGAGAGATAAAAACAGTCATTGCTAACTGCGCCAGGAGTTTTAAGATAGAGATAGAGGGTATCCAGAATCCTTATTTGATAGAGGAGAATCACCCTCTGGTTTATTTCTTAAAAGAAGCAGCCAGGTCCTTAGGGATTAAGCCGAAAATGAGCGGTTCAGAAGGAGCTACTACTATTAGCTTCTTTCAGGATAGGCATATACCAGCAGTAGCCACCGGCTTTGGCAGCGAGGGGTGTGCGCATATAGCTGATGAATACGCAAAAATAAATAATCTTTTTCTGGGGGCAGCCTTATTAGAGAGATTCATTAAAAGCTAT
>JBAXNZ010000152.1:0-2585 GCA_037133515.1 bacterium | reverse complement strand
CCTACCTTTAAAACTATAGCCAGGTCCTGCGCCTGCTCAACAGAGAAGCGGCCCTGTATCACCGCCTGGCCGGAAGGTATGGCTTCTTTTATGCGAGGGGCCGACTGCACCTTGCCATCCAAAACTATAGCCAGCCTTTTACCTACGTTACTGGCGGTTATCTCGGCAAACTTCTTTGAGCCCTCGGCATTGAGTTCAAGTGATACCAGAGGTTCGTTAAACTGGCTTTCATTGAAACGCACCTCCGCATTACTAATAGCATCTCCGGTCAAGACTGCCTGTTTTTCTAAAAGCAGCGGCTCATTATCCTCCTGGGCATATTTAAATTCAAAACCTTCGGGGGTATTGCCCTCCATAGCCTGCTTTAGTTTATCCATATCTGAAGCTACTAGTTTAAACTCTAAAAGCGCGGTTTTACCAATTAATTCAATGGCGCGCTCCCTGTCGGCAATACCGGGTAGCTGAACCACGATCTCTTCTGTGCCCTGTTTTTGTATGGAAGGCTCGCGCACGCCAAAGGCATCGATCCTATTCCTGATTACCTCAAGCGCCCTATCTATTGCGCCTTCGCGATCGTTTTCCGGGAGTTTACTGGTATCTACCTTTAACACTAGATGCACGCCGCCTTTTAAGTCCAGGCCCAGATTAATCTTTTTCTGGAGCGGGAAGGTAAAATAAACACACAGCCCCACAACCGCAAGGATCAATAATATTTTATATAAGAGTTTTCTTTCCATAAATACTAAGCCTTAGTTACCTGCTCCTGAATCTTTTTTATATAACCAACGCAGTTTTTTTCTATCTCCAGCTTTACGTTTTCATCCACCCGCACTACCACGGTCTTATCCTTGACATTTACTATCGTCCCATGTATCCCGCCGGTGGTGACTACCTCGTCGTTTTTAGCTAAGGCCGAAAGCATCTTCTGATGCTCTTTCTCTTTTGACTTCTGCGGCCTGATAATCAGAAAATAAAATATCCCGAATATAAAAACCAGCGGCAGAAGATTTATTAATGAATTGGTTTGCTGCATTATTACCTCCGTTTAGTAAACAGTTTTTTAGGACTTTTTTACCAGGCTTTTAATAGTCTGCGAAAGCTGGGCGCCGTTTTTAACCCAGTACTCCAGACGCTCCTTCTTCACTTTAAACTCTCCTGTCAGCGGATTATAAAACCCGAGCTCCTCTATAAACCTGCCGTCTCGCTGGCGGCGTTCATCGAATACAGAGATACGAAAATGCGGTTTTTTCTTAGGGTTCTTGCCTATCCTTCTTAAGCGTATCCTTACTGCCATATTTAAGCCTCCTTTAAATGATCCCCGCTGCTTCGCTTTGCTTCGCAAAGCCAAGCAAAGCGACGGGGAGAATTTATCCCGAGCTTACGCATACAAGTGCTTAAGCGAGGGATCTATCGCGTTTATGTTTCAAAGTGTCAGAGTATCATAGTATCAAAGTCTTCTGCTTGCAAGGATTTTTTTTATGCTAGCCTGTGGTTTTGGCTATCGGAAGCCAAACCACGGGCTCTCTAGCCCGAAATCGCCTCAACTAATGCCCTGGCCTTATTCACTGATTCTTGATATTCTTTATCCGGACGCGAGTCTGCAACGATTCCTGAGCCTGCCTGGATATAGGCAAGATTATCCTTAATAAGAACGGTCCTTAGGGTAATACAGGTATCCAGATTACCGGAAAAACTAAAATACCCCACGCAGCCGGCATAGGTGCTGCGCCTGAGGTTCTCTAGCCCATCCACTATCTCCATTGCCCGTATCTTTGGGCTTCCGCTGACTGTCCCCGCAGGAAAAGCTGCCCGTAATACATCATAACAGTCAAATCTACTATCTAGCCTTCCTACTACTTCGCTGACCAGGTGCATTACATGCGAATAACGCTCGACGCGCATGAATTCCGTTACCTTAACCTGCCCTATTTTAGAGACCCTGCCCAGATCATTTCTGCCCAGATCAACCAGCATCAGATGCTCTGCTCGCTCTTTTTTATCATTAAGCAGCTCCTTAGCGAGCTGCCTGTCCTCTTTTTCTGTCCTACCGCGCCTGCGCGTTCCGGCAATGGGCATAGTCTGAACCACTCCATCCTCACAGCGCACCAGCATCTCAGGAGAAGAGCCTACCAATGAAAAATCCTTTAACTTTAAAAAGAATAAATAGGGAGAGGGGTTTAAGCTGCGTAACCTGCGGTATATATCAAGAGGCTGCTTTCTAATCCTGGCCTGAAAACGCTGCGACAAGACTACCTGTATGATATCCCCTTTTTTAATATGCTCCTTGGCCTTACTGACTATCTTACAAAACTCCTGCTTGGTAAAATTAGAAGAGACCTTGATCTTTCGCAGGGGTGTTTTAGTTTCAAGCCCCTGAGTTAAAAGTGGTTTATTCAACTGCCGGTGTATTGATTCTATCTGTTCTACTGCCATATTATAAAACCTGCTCTTCGCTGAAACAGAGAGGCCTCCCTTTTTAGAGGGGAGCATGATATTGGCTACAATTTTAATGGTATGATTGACATGGTCAAAGACCAGTAAATTCTCAGTCAAGATAAACACGCAATCCGGAAGTTTTAAGTCAT
>JBAXNZ010000151.1:0-2588 GCA_037133515.1 bacterium | reverse complement strand
ACTTGCCATCTCCCTGGCCGCAAAGGCCAAGCCATTCTTCATGCATGGTACCGTCTGGAAAGGGACCTATCCAGAGACCTTTCTTATCGTGTATCGAGGGCTCATAACCCTTCCACCACTCATCCAACCACTCAAAGATTACTCCTCCCAGGGCATTCCCTGATCCTTCGCCAAAGGCCATATTGTTCTCTATGTCTTCCCAGCATCCGCGGTGATATTGGGCTTGGGTATACTCTCCATCCTGTTGACCCTTACCTTCATAATATGCGGAGCAACCGAATTCCGTGATAAAGGCCGGCCTGTTAGCCTCGTCTTTGACTTGCTTCCAGAGGAATCCAAAACCATAATCCCCGCGGTAAGCATTGGCGCCAAAGATATCTACATTAGGAGCATTGCGGCCGAATTTATCAAGATAGAAGACATCTCCGTTACAGATAGCTACCGGATGATTTGGGTCAAGTGCCTTAATCAAAAGAGCGGCCTCATCTACGAATTTAAAAAAGGCATCCGGCTCTGACTTGGCATTACAGGCTACACCGTAAACATTCTCATTTCCTAAAAGCCAGAATAATATATAGGGCTCATCCTTGAATTCCAGGACCATATTGGTCACCGACTCAAGCATGTTTTTTTTATGTTCCGGATTATTGTAGTCTGTCCCGGGATTCCAGGAAGCGCCGGAACCTTGAGCATAGACACCTAAATAATCTCCCATTATAACACTAATTCCGTAATTTTTATACAATTCTTGAAGTAACTCTTTATTTACTTTGCTGGGACGGTGATAAATCCTTAAAGTATTTACTCCCATCTCCTGCATCAGCTTAAAATCTCCCACTGTCGGCTCATCGCTATCCTGCAGGTTATTCTGATTCTTATCTACAAAGCTATCAAAGGATCCGTCTATCTTACCATTCGCGTTAGAGTCTTCAATCATCCAATCACCCAGAGTGCCTTCATGCGGAGATTGCCCCACCTTTGTGGGAGAATAAGTAATACCGCGCACGGTATAGGGCTTCTCATCCACGAGCAGCTGCCAGTCTTGATTTTCATACTGCACCAGGCGCACCTTGCCCTCTCCTCGGCTCTGTTTTATCTTGAAAGAACTGGGGTCTGGCTTGACCGGCCGCTGGGGGGGATCTATCTTAACCAATTTCCCGGGATTAGTGATAACAATATCGTTTGCGATATCGTTGTCAAATCCGTTTATAATACGTATATCCGCGTCAACGAGTTTATGCCCGAACTCCGGATGCCTGCGTAAAAGAAAGTTTATCTTCGAGATCGCTGCCTGGCCCACATACCAGGGAGTCTTAAAATAGGTGATGCCGTAACTACTCGGAAAATGCACTACGATAGCATAATAACATTTCAGGGCATGTTTAAACAGGCCTGCTTTCTCTAATATAAGACCTTGGTAAAATAATTTCACCCCCTGCGGCTGAGGGGCTGTGGCCCATTTGAAAAAAGCAGCCTCCAGGTCAGGCGAATGCACCAAGTCCCACTCTTCATAGGCCTTCGCAAAGCCAAACCTCTTCTCTTCTAAAGCCTTTTTATATGCGGGGTCAGCCTTTAAAGAAGAGGTGTTAGGGTATATGCCTTCTCCTGCTGCCTGACTTAAGCCCTGCTGGTCCTTGAGCACATACTGATAATCTTTCGTACCGACATTCTTAAACTCGCCATACTTTTTATAATCTACGAAGTCTTCCTTACCGGGATCAAAGAGGGTTATAGTGGTAGCGGGGGCAAAGTCCTTCTTCTTTTCCTCCAGCTCAATTGAGCCTGTCTCCATCTTTTTGATACTCTTTTGGGAGGCCTCAGCTATCTGCCAGAACCAACCGAACTGGTCCCAGGCCTGGGCATAAGGGTATTTATCAATGATAAGTTGGAATATCGTCTTAGAGTCTTCTAGTTTTCCCTGGCGCAGCAGGCTCTCTGCCTGGATAAAATAAGCCGTGGCTACGTCGTTTAGGGCCTGCACTTTTTGAATCTCGTCTTTATTTTTCGGCAGGGCAACCAGTGCTACCTGCTGCCTGGCTGCTTCCTCTTTATATAAGTTAATACACTCTTCGGCATAACGCCAGGTCGCTTCTATATCTTTTTTCCCGTGCGCCTCCCAGGCCTTGTCGATGAGCCATGTTGAAGTAGGATTGCCTTCTTCTGCATACAAGCCGCAGGTAAGCGTCAACAGGCAAAACGCAAAACCAAAAATTAAAATTAAATTTGTTAATTTCTTATGTTTCATTTTGCTTTGATATCTAGCCTTGGTCCCGTCTTTCTCCTCCTCGCCTTTCTTCTTCTATCCGTCTTTCTTCGCTTCGTCTTTCTCCTCTTCGCCGCTCTACCTGCGCACGAATTTCATGTGCCTTAGCTTCTGAAATGTCAAAAGTCATAATAATGAAAATAGCAATTAAAGAGGTCACAATCGGAATGCCGATATCGCATATCCTCATCCAGAATAAAGCGCTGACCGTCTGGTTGGCGCCTAATGCAATATTGAAGCCGGTAACATTGAGGAGGATTCCGGAGATAAGCGATGAAATTGCTAATCCTAGTTTTACCATCCACCAGTAAATAGCACCAAACAT
>JBAXNZ010000150.1:0-2589 GCA_037133515.1 bacterium | reverse complement strand
CCTATGCCAAAAACTACCTGCCCCTTGTATGTCAAGGGAGAGGTCACATAATCCGTAGCCATAAAAAACGCACCCAGAATAAGTCCTCCTGTTAAAACATGAAACAGCCAATCGCCGCTAAACAACCCCTTCTGCCCGAATATATATGTAAACACTCCCACTGTAATTATATAAGTAAGCGGAATATGCCAGGAGATATATTTTTTATAGAAAAGGAATAGCGCACCCAACAGGAGCGCTAAAATACAGACCTCTCCGATGCAACCACCGCGCAGGCCTAAGAAGAGATCCCAGTTTGATATATTCTTAAGCGCCATGCCTTCTTTTAATGCTGCTAGAGGAGTAGCGCAGGTAATAGCGTCGTAATTCATAGGCCTGGTAAAAGAAGTCATATACTTTGGCCAGGAGGCCATCAGAAATACCCTCCCCACTAAGGCAGGGTTAAAGATATTCTGGCCTAAGCCTCCGAAGGCTTGTTTTCCTATGGCTACGGCAAACAAAGATCCTACTATCGGCAGCCAGAAAGGCACATGAGGAGGCAGATTATAAGCTAGTAACAAGCCGGTAAGGAAGGCGCTTCCGTCAAGAACCGTTATTCTTTTTTTAGTCAGGAGCTGGATTATCCCCTCGCTAAAAACCGCAGAAAGTACACTCAGGATAATCACCCATAGCGCCGAGAGGCCAAATATCAAAACCCCTGCAATCCCTGCCGGAGCTAAACTCAAAACCACCAGCCACATAATCCTGCTTACGGATTCATCTTTATGCAGGTGCGGCGAAGTGCCTACGCTAAGCTTATTTTTCATCTTTTATTATTTCCTTGATCTCTTCTGCCTTCTTCTTGACCGAGTCTATTACCGCGCCTGATGATATAGTTGCTCCGGTAATCGCCTGGATATTATTAAGCTCACTTAAATTCTTATTGCTAAACCCTAAAACAAAACCAGGCTCAACTACCCTTGAGCCTAAACCAGGGGTCTCATTCTGGCTTAATATCTTTATGGCATTAATCAGGCCGTCCCTGCTCATACCCACCATGCTCTCTATAGTGCTGGAATATCCTTTTCCGGCTGCCTTAAAGGCAACCGCAATAAACCTGCCTTCTTTATCGTAGGCCTTATAATAAAGCACCTCTTCTTTTGCTTTTACTGCTTCAAAACGCTCTCCCTGCGGGAGCACCTCTCTTAAGCTGGCTTCCTCTTCATCCTGCGCCTGGGCGCTGATCCTATCCTTAGTCAAAAGGTTCATCCCTGCCAGGAGTCCGCTGGCAATGATACAGATTAGTGCCAGGGTAAATCCGTAACGCGCCATCTCTTTCATCCTGCGATTCCTTTCATTGCAACCAGGATGACCCTGAGCGTAGTCGAATGGGTCATTTTGCTATCTCCAGTTTTGCCCTTTTGATGGACTGCACCAGGCGGCGGTTTGCCGGGCAGACATAGCTGCAGAGCCCGCATTCAATACAGTCAGCTGCTCCATAACCTTGGGCCTGCTGCCAGAGGGCTTTTTCAGAGGCCAGGTTTATCAGGCAAGGCATAAGTCCCACCGGGCATTCCCGTACGCAGGCCCCGCAGCGTATACAGAATTCTTCCTCTAAAACCCTGGCTTCATCTTCATTGAATAATAATACCCCTCCGGTAGATTTAATTACCGGGACTTCATCGTTAAACTGGGCGATGCCCATCATCGGACCGCCGATAATAATCTTTCCTGGCCCCTCACTCAGCGGGCCGCAGAAATCAATCAACTCTTTTACGGGAGTCCCCAGGCGCACCAATAGATTCTTAGGGTTAGATAATAAGCTCCCCGACACCGTCACTACCCGCTCATATAAAGGTTTGTTTAAATAAACAGCCTCATAGATCGCAAACAGCGTAGCTACATTATGCACTACTACGCCTACCTCAAAAGGAAGTTTGCCGCTGGGGACTTCTTTACCCAAAACATTTTTAATCAACTGCTTCTCTCCGCCCTGCGGGTACTGCGAAGGTAATACCTTAATGGAAAGCCCTTGGCCATACAATTGGAATTGTTTGATGGCCTCGGGTTTATTATCCTCGATAGCTAAGTGCTTATATCTTACTCCTAAGCACCTGGCTGCTATCTCTATGCCTAAGATAATCTCTTTAGTTTTCTCTATCATAAGCCGGTAATCAGAGGTCAGGTAAGGCTCACACTCCGCAGCGTTAATAATCAAAGCATCTACGGGCTTTGGCGGGCTTAGTTTGATATGCGTAGGAAATGTTGCGCCTCCCATACCTACAATCCCAGCCTCTAAAACTATATCCCTGACCTCCCCGGCGCTTAAGGCCTCTACCTCTTTCTGAGGCCTGGGAATTTGAGCTTTTAGTTTATCCTCTGCGTCGCTCTCAATAACTATCGCTGCGCAGCGGCCTAATAGAGGGTGCGGATAATCTTGTATGGCTAATACCTTCCCTGATATAGAAGCATGTATAGGCGCCGATACCTGCGCCTGCACAGAGGCGATCTTCTGACCGGTAAGGACGCTATCCCCCACATTGACCTGGGGGATACAGGCCTTACCTAGATGCTGAACGAGAGGCAGATAAACCTTAGCAGGCAATGGCA
>JBAXNZ010000149.1:0-2591 GCA_037133515.1 bacterium | reverse complement strand
CCTATTGAAGCGCAGGGAAAGATCTTTGACCCGCATTTACATGAAGCCCTGATGCAAGCAGAGAATAAGGATTTGCCTGAGCATACGGTGATAGAAGAGTTACAAAAAGGCTACTTCTTAAATGACCACGTTATAAGGACGTCAAAGGTTAAGGTTTCAAAGAAGGGCATTGTTGAGCAGGAAATAAAAGAAGAACAAAAATAAGGAGGACACTATGGCAAAAGTAATCGGAATTGATTTAGGAACGTCTAACTCTGCAGCCGCGGTAATGGAAGGCGGGAGGCCAGTGATTATCCCTTCGGCAGAAGGGGCTGGGGTAGCCTCAGGTAAGGCCTTTCCTTCCTATGTCGCTTTTATTAAGGACGGCCAACGCTTAGTCGGTGAGCCGGCAAGGCGCCAGGCAGCGATAAATGCCGAAGGGACTATTCAGGCGGCAAAACGCAAGATGGGAAGCGACTACAAGTTTAAAATATTCGGCAATGAGTATACGCCGCAGCAGATCTCTGCCTTTATCCTGCAGAAGATAAAGCAGGATACAGAGAGCTATCTAGGGGATAAAGTTGAAGAGGCGGTAATAACCTGTCCTGCTTATTTTGACGATAATCAAAGAACCGCTACCAAGGACGCAGGAGAGATAGCCGGGCTTAAGGTGCTGCGCATAATAAATGAACCTACTGCAGCCTGCCTTGCCTATGGTTTGGAGAAGGCCGGAAAGGAATTAAAGATCCTGGTCTTTGATCTTGGCGGAGGCACCTTAGATGTTACGATTATGGAGATGTGGAAGGAAGGCGGTTTTAAGGTTATGTCTACCAGCGGCGATACGCAACTGGGCGGCACGGATATGGATAATCTACTGATTGATTACATTGCCAAGGAATTTAAGCGCGAGAACGGCATAGACCTGAAAAACGACAAAATGGCCTTGCAGCGTTTACGCGAGGCAGCGGAAAAGGCGAAGGTAGAACTCTCAAGCACTCTGACTACGGATATTAACCTTCCCTTTATTACTGCTGATGCCGGAGGGCCGAAGCACTTGGCCATGCCTATCAACCGCGCAAAGCTAGAAGAGCTGGTTAATCCTATTATAGAAAGGTGCCGTGGGCCACTGGAGCAGGCATTGAAGGACGCCAAAGAGGCATTCTCAAAAGAAGGTGTGGATTTTGGGGAAAAAGGCGTGGATAGGATTATCATGGTAGGAGGACCGACCAGGATGCCTATTGTACAAAAATTTGTGGAAGATTATTTTGGCAAGAAGATAGAGCGCGGGGTTGATCCTATGGAGTGCGTAGCCTTGGGAGCAGCCATACAGGCAGCGATTATCAAAGGAGAGGTTAAGGATGTATTATTGCTGGACGTTACACCGCTCTCCTTGGGCATAGAGACCTTGGGCGGTGTAAATACCAAGCTAAAAGAAAGAAATACTACTATTCCTACCAAGAAGAGCCAGATCTTCTCAACTGCCGCAGATAATCAAACCGCAGTGACTATCCGCGTTATACAAGGAGAGCGTTCTATAGCAGATGCTGAGGGTAATGTGGAGCTTGGCAGGTTTGACTTGGTGGGTATCCCGGCTGCCCAGCGCGGCGTGCCTCAGGTAGAGGTTGCCTTTGATATTGATGCCAACGGTATTGTGCATGTATCAGCTAAAGACTTAGGCACAGGCAAAGAGCAGTCTATACGTATAACCGCTCCCAAGAAACTCTCCAAAGAAGAGATAGAGAAGATGGTGCGCGATGCCGAAAAGTTTGCCGCAGATGATGTCAAGAAGAAAGAAGAAGTAGAGTTGGTTAATCAGGCTGACAGCTTAGCTTATGCTACTGAGAAATCACTCAAGGATTTCGGCGACAAGGTCAGCCAGCAAGAGCGCGCTGATATTGAGTCAAGGTTGACCGACTTGAAGTCTGCAATAAAAGACAAAAATTTAGAGAGGATTAAGAAGGGGATGGAAGAGCTGACAAAAGCCTCGCATAAGTTGGCTGAAGAGATATATAAGCAGGCTGCGGCTAAGCAACAGGCCCAGCAACAGGCCCAGCAGCAGGGGCCTGGCCCGGGTGCCCAGGCAGAAGAAGCTCCCGGAGGGCAGGAGAAAAAAGAGGATATTATCGACGCAGAATATAAAGAGGAAGACGACAATAAACAAGATAAATAAAGACTAGCTTGAGAGTATGAGCACTAAACGCGATTATTACGAGATCCTAGTCGTTAAAAAGAGCGCTACCCTGGAGGATATAAAAACCGCCTACCGCGGTCTTGCGCTTAAGTATCACCCTGACCGGGTACCGGCTGAGCAGAAGAAAGAGGCTGAGGAGAAATTTAAGGAGATATCCGAGGCCTACGCCGTATTATCCGACGCTAATAAGCGCGCTTTATTTGACCAGTACGGCCATTCTGGAATAGACCAGAAGTATGCCTATGAGGATATATTCAAGGGCGCTGATTTCTCAAGCGTCTTTCAGGGTATGTCCGATTCCGGTTTCGGCGGAGGCCTGTTTGATGAGATATTCTCTGATTTAGGTTTTGATATTTTTGGCGGCAGGGGCCGTTCACGTAGCGGCCGCAGCAGGCGCGGACGCGACTTAGAGGTTAGCGCA
>JBAXNZ010000148.1:0-2600 GCA_037133515.1 bacterium | reverse complement strand
ATCAGCAAGGAATAAAGAGGGAAAAAAATCGTATTTATGCCGAATGGATATACGCCCATTACATCTTTAAGAAAACCGGCTAAGAACGCAGACAGGATAGCCCAGCGCATGCGGAAAGAGAGGCTGGCGATAACTACGACAGCCAAAAGCAGGTCCGGCTTAACCCAGAAAAATTTTAAGTAGTCCAGCACGGTTGCCTGCAGCAAGGCAAGCAGGGCTATGCTTAATAAAAAAATAGTCTTGTTCATTTGATAATGATGAGTATTTCTTCGATATTAGAGAGGTCAACTGCTGGCTTTACTACGGCGTAACGGCTAAGGCGGGAAAATTCCTCCCCCACTTCCACTACCCTTCCAATAAGCAGGCCCTTGGGGTACAATTCAGTCAGGCCAGAGGTAAGTATAACGTCGGAAATCTGTATATCGCTATCCTTGGGCAGATACTTCATGATTAAATAACCACCCAGCGTACCAGAAACCAACCCCTCCTGCCGGCTGCGCTTGACTACAGCTGAAACCCCTATATTAGGGTCATTGATAAGCATAATCTTGCTGGTATGTTCAGCAGCCTCTACAACCCTTCCGGCTAATCCCAGGTAAGTTATAGCGACCATGCCGCGCCTTATGCCGTTAAACTTGCCTTTATCAATAATCACTGCCGAAGACCAGCTATCAGCAGGGTGCGCCACGACCCTGGCTACGATTACTTTATAAGAGGCCTTCTGCTTGAAAGTGAGGATATTACGCAAACGCTCATTCTCGCGATAGACCTCATCCGCAGAATTAAGCTTGAATTTTAAAAAGTCCGCTTCTCTCTTGAGCCGTTCGTTTTGCACCAAATTCCTGTGGAAAAAAATAAGCCCGCCGACTTCGCGTCTGATAAAGTTGATTATATTGAAGGGGTGTTTCAGGGTATCTAGGACTGGCGCTCTTATTACGGGGATGGTGCCGGAGATTATTACCAGAATTACTACGGCGGATACTGCATAGATTATATTTTTGTCTTTGAACTTAAACACATCTTAAAGATGGAAAATTAAGAATGCCTATCAGATTTTATGGGTACGGTGACTTTCTTAAGATAGCGTATCTCATTCAAAACTATACCCGTGCCGCAGGCAACAGCAGTTAAAGGGTCCTCTGCAATATGCACAGGCAGCCCTGTCTCCTCCGAGATAAGCTTATCCATGCCTCTAAGCAGCGCGCCTCCCCCTGCCATTACAATACCATGGTCGATTAAATCCGAAGCCAATTCCGGAGGCGTCCTCTCTAGCGATATCTTAGTTATCTCGATTATAGCGCGCAGTGGTTCCTGCAATGCCTCTCTTACCTCTTCTGAAGTTATAGTCACTGCCTTGGGAAGCCCTGCCACCAAGTCTCTACCCTTTACCTCAAGAGACATCTCCTCATCCAGCGGATAGGCGGAGCCGATCTTAATCTTTATCTGTTCAGCAGTGCATTCTCCAACCATCAAATTATAAGTCTTTTTTAGGTATTCGATTATAGCCTCGTCCATCTCATCCCCTCCGATGCGTATGGATTTTGAAAAGACGCTCCCTGCCAGGGAAATCACCGCTATCTCGGTCGTTCCACCGCCGATATCTATAATCATATTGCCCTGCGGCTCCTGTATAGGCAGGCCTACTCCGATAGCAGCGGCAATAGGTTCCTCGATCAAAAATACCTCTCTGGCCCCGGCGCGTTCCGCCGAATCTTTAACTGCACGCTTCTCTACCTCAGTAATACCAGAGGGTATGGCGATAACGATCCTGGGCCTGACTAATACCCTGCGATGATGTACCTTTTTGATAAAATAGCGCAACATCGCCTCTGTAATGTCAAAATCAGCAATAACTCCGTCTTTCATCGGCCGGATAGCCACTATGTTGCCAGGGGTACGGCCAAGCATGCGCTTTGCCTCTTCCCCTACTGCTAAAACTTTAGAGGTGCCGCGTTCAATAGCTACTACAGAGGGCTCACAGAGCACAACGCCTTCCCCTTTTACAAAAACAAGGGTGGTGGCTGTACCCAGGTCAATTCCCATATCATTAGAAAATAGGCCGAGGATGTAATTGAAGGATTTTTTGGCTATTTCTTTAAAATTTACCATGTCGTTCTCCCTGCCTGCCGGCAGGCAGGCTTATAAGTTAAGTAGAAAGGATTCTACCAGAGATTAAACCCTATGTCAAATAAAAATTTACCTTAAGTTCTGGCTATCCTAACCCTAAAAAAGCTAACCAAAGGCCAATTTAAGCCAATACTTGTTAGCTAAGTGTTTTTAAGAGGGTTAAGAAATCAGGGAAGGACTTTTTTATGCAGCTGATATCGTCTATGCGGGTTCTACCCTTACTGCTTAGTCCAGCAACTACCATACTCATGGCAGTCCTGTGGTCTTTAAAACTACTTACCTTAGCGCCAGCTAGAACCCTCTTACCTTTGATGACGATATTCTCACGGGCCCCTGTTTTATTAACCCGGATATCAGCACCCATCTTCTTCAGATTCAAAGAGATAGATTTTATGCGGTCGGTTTCTTTTACCCTCAGCTCCTGGACCCCTTCAAATATGCTTTTACCTTGCGCATAACAGGCAGCCAGCATC
>JBAXNZ010000147.1:0-2605 GCA_037133515.1 bacterium | reverse complement strand
ATAGCGCTAATCTTAACGATCCTCACTTCAGGATCTTGGCCTGGTTGTGGAGTTATCTCAAGAATACAGTTGTGCCGGTGGCCTTGGAATTAAAAGAAGGCATCAGTAAGCAGACATTGCTTGAAGATTATGGTTTTGCAGGTATTACAGAGAATATCACCTTACAGGATGTCGTGAACCTGATCGTAGGTAAGGCCAATACTCGTAACCAGCCTTCTACCTTACGTTATATTGCTGGAACCGAGCTGCAGTTTGGCGTCCTTTATGATTTCTTCACTCAGGCCAACAGAGATAGCCATGTTCCCAACAATGCCATTTACAGCGGCGCCAATGCTATCCACTGTCCTTCTTATAAAGAGTATACAGAAAGAGAAGTATCTTTATGGAGTGGTAGATTAAAAGATACCGGCACCATCGCCTATATTCCTGAAGGTGAAAATAGCTTACCAACCGAGCAGGCCGCAGCTAATGGCGTTAGAGGGAACGAACTGGTTAGGGAATCTTTAAGCGATATTTCCTTTGGTCACAGAACCCCGGATGAGATTATCGCAGCATTAAAGATCAGAAAGAATGAGCTTGCAAGGCAGGTTTCCGGATCGGAGAGAGAATTGCTCGAGAAGCGTTTCGATTATTTAAGAACTGCTATTCTTGAGGCTTATGCTGATGGGAATCAGAGTAAATACACCTTCTATCATGCCTTGGTTGCTATCAGCAATTTCCTGGTTGAAGTTGTCCAGCAGATCGCCGGTAGAGATAATCGTCTCAACGTATATTTGGCAAGAGATGGTATTAACTTCTGGTTAGCAGGATATATGTTAGCCAAGGCTAAGAAAGAAGGCAAAGAAGGAGAGTTTATCAAGAGCAATGTCATCTTGCACTTATCCCGTTCTTTATTAGGAACCCATGTTTACAACATAATGAAGGTAATAATCGAAGAAGTAGATGCTGAAACCAAACAGTCCGACGTAAACTATTGGCAGGTCTTCATGAGGCATTTTGAACACTATATGAACGAGGACAGTGAATTCAGGGCAGCAGCAGAAGTAGTTTATCAGCGCCTGCCAGGAGAATTAAGAAACGCAGGTAGCATCAGAATTGTGGAAAGTTTGGCCGAAGGTATCTTGACCGGTTTCTTAAAAGCAGTACTTATATTCTACGAAAATAAAGAAGCCAATAACGTTGAAGAGTTTATCGCTGCCACCAAGTGGGAGCTTAATCCCAAGAGAGAGGTTGTTCCTTTTAAGATTAATGAGCAGGGTTTGGAGGCAAGGATAGGCAGATGGTTTATCAGAGAAGGTTTGGCTGCGCCTGAGCGCATAGTTGTTGCTCCGTTCAAAGAGGTAGGCGAGACAATGGATGTGGATGATAGGCGCATTGAAAGAAGGGCTTTGGAAGCCCAGATTTTCCAGATGTTCTATCCTTTCTCAGAAATCAACTTGGGCCATCCGATTGAATTACATAACGGCGTAACCGTAAAATCCGAAGCAGCTAAGCAGTTAGGTTTCTATTTGAGGCAGCTCTTAGTTATTAACTCTATTGTAGATGGCACAACTAATACAAGGCCTTCCGGAAATTTAAACAGCGAATACGCCGTATCACAGGAGGTCCTTGAACCTTATAGATTAAGCGGAAAAGAAAAAGAATTACTTGATTTCTTAGTACACAAGCATAATGAGGCGCTCTTCACTGTATCTGATACTGAACAGGTAGAATTCTTAAAGAGATTGAGTGCTTGGATAGCATTATTAAGTCGTATCTCCGGAACAGGATTTGGTAAGGTGGCAGAAGAAATCATTGCGGCTGAAAAAAGAGACGCAGTTTATAGTTGGCAGTTTGAGCGGCTTCTTTTCGAGATCAGGCAGTTTAGCACTTTCAGCGGCTTCTATAATACTATGGTTTGGTCTATAACGTCAGAGGGAGTGGGGGCTTTCTATACCGAGAACTTCACTATAATCGGTCAGCCCACCCGATATGCTTTATCCGATATCGTCAATAAATTAAGAGAAGTAAGAGAAATAATTGGTAAGGTAAAGAGAAATATAACACAACATAAAAGAATGAAGGTTATGTATGCCGATGAGGAAACTAAGACGACTAAGGCTGCTCAAGCTGCTCTTTTAACCCAAAAAGATGGTTTTCTAGATTTGGTAGAAAAATTTATTAGCTCATCTCCGGTATCTGACAATGCAACAGGGCAACAATTTAAGATAGAAATAAAGAAAATAATGGAAAGCATGGATCGTCTTTATGTTGCACAGCCGGAGATAGTCACTGGTTTCATTGATATGGTTATGAAATGGGCTAAGGGAGGTAACATATCTATTCTACTTGATTTATATGGCGAATTAAGTTTGGCAAGACAAGAATATAGAAATGGGCAGCTAGATATAGAAAGATTGTCAGATAGAGAATTAACTATAGCTAGGAAGCTACATGATGTTGTTTTGGATAAGATTAAATATAAAGAAGAAATTTATTTATTATCAGATGTAATAGTTGAAGGTATTGCAAATTGTGTAGCCTTTGCTCAAATATTCTATATTTTAGGAAAGGCATTAGGTTTTAATGAGTCATTACTTGAGGTTTATAGAATAGTTGATAGGGG